>NZ_LZMJ01000065.1:0-994 GCF_001665495.1 Rhodococcus sp. 852002-51564_SCH6189132-a | reverse complement strand
AGTGCGCGCAGGCGCGGGGCGAGGTCGCGCTCGAACAACTCCAGGAACCGCTTCTGATCATGACCCGGCGCATGGAACACCAGATGATTCAACCCCGCATCGACATACGCCCTGACCTGCTCGACCGCCTCGTCCGGATCCGACGCCACGATCCACCGCTTGGCGACCTGCTCGATCGGCAACGCATCCGCCGCCGCCTCCATCTCCATCGGATCATCGATCGAATGCTTCTGCTCCGGCGTGAGCGACAGCGGCGCCCAGAACCGGGTGTTCTCCAACGCCTTGTCCGGATCGGTGTCGTACGAGATCTTGATCTCGATCATCTTGTCGATCTGCGCGACATCCCGCTCGGCCTTCTCCGCCCCCTCGGCGACGGCCGGCAGGAGTTTGTCGGTGTAGAGCTCCATGCCCTTACCCGAGGTGCAGATGAACCCGTCCCCCGCGCGTCCGGCATAGCGTGCAACCACCGGGCCGCCGGCGGCGACGTAGACCGGGATGCCGCCTTCGGGCACGTCGTAGATCGACGCCCCCTTCGTCGTGTAGTACTCGCCCTCGAAATCGACCCGGTCCCCGCGCCACAGCTCACGCATCAACCGCACCGATTCGCGCAGCCGGGCGAAGCGTTCCTTGAACTCCGGCCACTGGCCGGCGTAGCCGGTGGCGATCTCGTTGAGTGCTTCGCCGGTGCCGACCCCGAGGAAGATCCGTCCCGGATACAGACAGCCCATCGTCGCGAAGGCCTGCGCGATCACCGCCGGGTTGTACCGGAACGTCGGCGTGAGCACACTCGTGCCCAGCTGCAACCTTTCGGTGCGCTCCCCCACAGCGGTCATCCACGCCAACGAGAACGGCGCATGCCCACCGTTGTGCCGCCACGGCTGGAAATGATCCGACACCGTCGCCGAATCCATCCCGTGCGCCTCGGCCAACACACCCAACTCCACCAACTCGCGCGGCCCGAACTGCTCTGCCGACGCCTTGTATCCCAACTTCA
>NZ_LZMJ01000064.1:0-73787 GCF_001665495.1 Rhodococcus sp. 852002-51564_SCH6189132-a | reverse complement strand
CCGTGCGGGCCGCCGCCGGCTCCAGCCGAGCCGGGTCCGCAGGATCGTCCAGGTCTGGGTGGGTCCGTAGGTCACGCCGGTGAGCCGCTCGATGACGATCGCGACCCGTCCCAGGGTCCACACCCCGGTGGCGAAGCCATGAGCTTGGGGTCCTTTGAGCAATTCCTCTCGGATCACTTCGATCTGGGTGTCGTCGAGGCGGGGCCGGCGTCCAGCTCGCCTGGGCCCTTCGAGTGCGTCACTGCCCCCGTCGGCCCATTGCCGATACCAGCGTGAGGCGGTCTGCTGGGTCACCTCCAGTTCGACCGCGACATCGATCTGTCGTCGTCCTGCGGCGAACATCTCCGCGGCGCGCATTCGCCGGTCACGCAACGCCTCGAAATCGCGTCGAGCGCCACGTTGCTTGGCTTTCCGGTAGTTGGGCTCCTCGCCGGAACCAGTCTTCTTCCCTGCCATTCGTCAATGATCAAGCAGCGCGGTGTGAATCAAGTGCAACGACACACCCTATTACCGAAATATCTCTACTGGGAAACACTCATGTGTTCCATTCTGCGGATTGCTCGGACTGTTCTGTGGGCCTGGAGTGACTCGCATGACACAGGCATCGACGGTCGCCGGAGCCGACGGCGGCGTGCGGAGCGTCGCCCGCGCGTTCGATCTGCTCAACGCATTCGACGCCGAGCACCCGATCCGGACGCTGCGCGAACTCGTCGGGATCACCGGGCTCCCCAAGTCGACGGTGGTGGACTGGCCGCTCTCGGATCGACCACCGAGATCACCGTCCGGGTCCGCCGTGCAGGCGAGATCGTGTGGGAGGGCACGGCGCTCTCCCGGATCGACACTCCCCTCGAGTGGGAATGGCTGCGCGCCGGGGGTCTGTTCGGCCACCTGCTGACCGAGCAGACGGAGCGGCAGCGCGCTACGCACCGCGATCCGGTGGGCGCGCACCGGTAGACGAGTGGATCGACGGGGCCGTCCTCCGAGGAGGACGTCCCCGTCGTCATGTCCGGTCCGCCGGAGCGACACGGGCGACGGTGCGCGCCCGCACGATCAGATGACGGAGCGGCGGGACGGAACCCTCCGCTCGACCGTTCCTCCGACCACCGTCGAGCTCGGCGCGCCGCACCCGGTACCGCTCGCGCAGCACCGCGGCGCGCAGGGCGGCAGTGACACCCGGGAAGCGACCCCGACGGCCCACCCCGACGGTGCCGAGGAGCAGGACGGCGGCCGGCAGGACTATCCAGGCGTACAGGACGGCGGCGGAGGCGATCGCCTCGGCGACGGCGTCCTCGTCGAGTGCCGCCCACACGATTCCCGCACCGACCACGACGTAGAGGGTGCCACCCAACGCCGCGGCCAGGACCGCGCCGACGTATCGGCGGAGCAACCAGCAGCGGACCGTCCACAGCACGAGGACGACGGCCGTGAACATCGTGATCGCGGACGTGACCACCACGAAGACCATGTCCGAGGAATCCAGGAAGGGCCCGGAGCCCGACTCGTCGTCGAACACCACGATCATGAGGAGCCCCGTCACCACCGTGACGACGGCCAGGACCGCGAGTTCGACGGCGAGCGCCGCGAAGGGGTGGCCGGCGACCCGCGGGTCGCCCGGTCGCAGCCTCGCCGCCGTGGCGAGCAGTTCACGTCGGCGCAGCAGCGACGCCTCCCGGCGCAGACGACGGCGGGCACCGACGCCGCGTTGGGTCGCGAGGAACAGGTCCTGGCTGAGTACCACGATCACGAAGACCGCCGGGAACAGCAGCAGCGCCGCCAGATCCACGGAGTGCGGGAGACCGTCGAGCAGCGCTGCGATGAAGGTCATCGTCGCTCCGACACCGAACACCGACCCGCACAGTTCGAGGTGCTCGAGGCGCAACGCCTCGGTCGATCGGGACGAACCCTCGGCGGCGATGACCGGTCCGAGCGACCACGCGATGAGATTGAGCGCGATGACGAGGGCGGCGAGCACCCCGAGGACGGCGGCGGCCTCACCCATCGTGAGGGTGGTGAGCACGCCGCTGCGCACCGGCGTGGACCGGTCGTAGGCCAGTTCGTCGGTGCGGCGGGCGATCGCGTGGATCAGATTCGGCGCGAGCGCGACGGGCAGGTAGGCCAGCGCCGAGCCGAACATCAGCATCCATACCCGGGTCCAGAACCACCGGCGGGCGTGCGCTCCGCCGCGGGCTTCGGAGTCGGTGGCAGTGGTGGTCACGGCCGTCCTCCTCCCGAGCCCTACGGTGATGCGACTGACAGTGGTACACGAAACGGTAGCCGGTGCCGGGAGTGCTCGGGAACACGACACGGGACGCCCGATTGGGGCGTCCCGTGTACGTGCTGTCGAGAACGGAGCGGAAGATCAGGCGCGAGCCTTCTGCAGGTTCTCGTCGAGTGCTGCGAGGAACTCCTCGGTGGTCAGCCAGCCCTGCTCGGGGCCGACGAGCAGGGCGAGGTCCTTGGTCATCTGACCGGCTTCGACGGTCTTGATGACGACGTCCTCGAGCTGCTGCGCGAACTCGATGACCTCGGGGGTGTTGTCCAGCTTGCCGCGGTGCTCGAGGCCACGGGTCCAGGCGAAGATCGACGCGATCGGGTTGGTCGACGTCGGCTTGCCCTGCTGGTGCTGACGGTAGTGCCGGGTGACGGTGCCGTGTGCGGCCTCCGCCTCGACGGTCTTGCCATCCGGGGTCATCAGGACGGAGGTCATCAGCCCCAGCGAGCCGTAGCCCTGCGCGACGGTGTCGGACTGGACGTCGCCGTCGTAGTTCTTGCAGGCCCAGACGTAGCCGCCCTCCCACTTGAGGGACGATGCGACCATGTCGTCGATGAGGCGGTGCTCGTAGGTGAGACCGGCGGCGTCGAACTCCGCCTTGAACTCTTCCTCGTAGATCCGCTGGAACTCGTCCTTGAACATGCCGTCGTAGGCCTTCAGGATCGTGTTCTTGGTCGACAGGTAGACCGGGTAGTTGCGCTGCAGGCCGTACGAGAGCGAGGCGCGCGCGAAGTCCTGGATGGACTTCTTGTAGTTGTACATACCCATCACGACGCCGCCGTCCTCGGGGATCTGGCAGACCTCGTGCTGGATCGGCTCGCTGCCGTCCTCGGGCGTGAAGGTGATGGTGACGGTGCCCGGGCGGTCGACCTTGAAGTCGGTGGCGCGGTACTGATCGCCGAACGCGTGACGGCCGACGATGACGGGCTTGGTCCAGCCCGGCACCAGACGCGGCACGTTCGAGATGATGATGGGGGCGCGGAAGATGGTGCCGCCGAGGATGTTACGGATGGTGCCGTTGGGCGACCGCCACATCTTCTTCAGACCGAACTCCTCGACGCGCGCTTCGTCGGGGGTGATGGTGGCGCACTTGACGCCGACGTTGTACTTCTTGATGGCGTTCGCCGCATCGACCGTCACCTGGTCGTCGGTGGCGTCGCGGTTCTCCACGCCGAGGTCGTAGTACTCGAGATCCACGTCCAGGTACGGGTGGATCAGCTTGTCCTTGATGAACTGCCAGATGATGCGGGTCATCTCGTCGCCGTCGAGTTCGACGACCTTACCTTCAACCTTGATCTTGGACATATGCGTTTCGTGTCCTCCTAGGACGTTTCTGTAGGTCCCCAATCGACCGCACTTTGTGGGTGCGGTCGCCGTCGGCTCGCGAGCAGCGAGCATGGCCGTGTCCACGTCCTGAACCGCGGCCAAACATGACAAGCGTACTGCTATTGCCGACGACCGCAAAGCGCCTCGTCCCACCCTCACGCCCTACCGACCGGTAACTTTCCTGCTGGTCAGGGATGTTCAGAGGGTGCATAAAGACCCTGCAACGGAGAGTCGCTAGACTGCCGGGAAAGTCATGAGTGCCAGCGTCAAGCCCCGGCTTGCTGGCCGGCAACCCTCCGACCGGGGTGGGGTGCTCCGGGTGATGACACGGTCGGTGGAACCCCACCGACAAGCCTGTTGTCGGGAGGACTGAGATGATGATGTGCTGTCGCACCCAAGTCACGATCACACCTCCCATCACCGCCGGAAGGACACGATGACCGACATCCGCAGCCGGCGCTGCCGGCCCACCGCGAGCCTCGAGGCGGTCATCTCTTGACGGCGGGCACCGAGCGGCGTCGCGTCGAACTGCCCCCGGCAGACGGACGCCTCGACACCATCGACATCGGCGATCTCGCGCTCGAGAGCGGCGAGACGCTGCCGAACGTCACCGTCGCCGTGCAGAGGTGGGGCGAACTGTCCCCCGCCCGCGACAACGTGGTGCTCGTCGAACACGCCCTCACCGGCGACTCGCACGTCACCGGCCCCGCCGGACCGGACCATCCGTCCCCCGGCTGGTGGTCGGGCATGGTCGGCCCCGGTGCTCCGATCGACACCGACCGCTGGTGCGTGGTTTCGACGAACATTCTCGGCGGGTGCCGCGGCACCACCGGCCCCGGCAGCACCGCACCCGACGGCAAGGCCTGGGGATCCCGCTTCCCGCTGATCACCGTGCGCGACCAGGTGGCGGCCGAGGTGGCGCTGCTCGACAGGCTCGGCATCGACGTCCTCGCCGCCGTGACCGGCGGATCGATGGGTGGCATGCGCACCCTCGAGTGGATCATCGCGTACCCGGAGCGGGTGCGAGCGTCGCTCGTCCTCGCCACCGGTGCCCGCGCGACCGCCGACCAGATCGGCACCCAGACCGCGCAGATGGCTGCCATCACGGCCGACCCCGACTGGCAGGGCGGCGACTACTACGGCACGGGGCGGCGTCCCGAAGCCGGACTCGCCATCGCCCGGACCATCGCGCACCTCACCTACCGGACCGAACTCGAACTCGACACGCGCTTCGGGAATCTACCCCAGGACGACGAGGACCCGTGGCGCGGCGGCCGGTACGCCGTGCAGAGCTATCTCGAGCACCAGGCGCGCAAGCTCGTCGCGCGTTTCGATCCCGGCACCTACGTGGTGTTGTCCGACGTGATGAACCGGCACGACGTCGGGCGCGGACGCGGCGGCGTCGAGGCCGCACTCGCGTCCACCCCGGTCCCGACGATCGTCGCCGGCGTCGACTCCGACCGCCTGTACCCGCTGCGCCTGCAGCAGGAGATCGCCGATCTGCTCCCGGGATCGGGCGACCTGCGTGTGCTCGTCTCCCGCGACGGACACGACGGATTCCTCACCGAGGCCGACGAGGTCGCGAAGCTCCTCGTCGAACTGATGAAGCTCGCCGAGGGCTAGTCGGTTCCCAGCGGGTCGATCGACGCGGCGAGCGCCACCACGATTCCGCCGACGACCATCATCGAGGCGACGTCGAACGCCTTGCCGCGTACCGCGAGGACACCGACCTTGTCCTCGTCGAGAGCCCAGCGGAACAGGCCGGCGAGGATGGTGGCGCCGCCGAAGACGAACGCTCCGCGTCGCCACCGATCGGCGATCACCAAGATCACCGCTGCCGCGATCACCAGGGTGACCGCGAGCAGCGGCAGGTTCAGACGCGTGAATCGCATAGCCTGAGCCATCTCGTCTCCCGGGGTCGTCGACCCGCTTATCGGGTCGCGAGCAGCTCGGCCCGCTCCACGACGTTGGTCAGCAGGAAGGCGCGGGTGAGCGGTCCGACGCCACCGGGGTTCGGGGACACGAAGCCCGCGACCTCGCGCACGTCCGCGGCGACGTCGCCGCGCAGTCCGTCCTCGGTGCGGGAGACACCCACGTCCAGCACAGCGGCGCCGGGCTTGACCATGTCCGCCGTCACCAGCCCGGGAACACCTGCGGCGGCGACGATGATGTCGGCGCGACGCACCTCTGCAGCGAGATCACGAGTGCCGGTGTGGCAGAGGGTGACCGTCGCGTTCTCCGAACGACGGGTCAGCAGCAGACCGATCGGGCGGCCGACGGTGACGCCACGACCGACCACCACCACGTGCGCGCCGGCGATCTCCACGTCGTAGCGGCGCAGCAGGTGGATGATGCCGCGCGGCGTGCAGGGCAGCGGAGCCTCCTTGCCGAGCACGAGCCGGCCGAGGTTGACCGGGTGCAATCCGTCGGCGTCCTTGCCCGGATCCATGCGCTCGAGCGCCGCGTTCTCGTCGAGATGCTTCGGCAGCGGGAGCTGGACTATGTAGCCGGTGCAGGCAGGGTCGGCGTTGAGCTCGTCGATCGCCTCGAACAGCTGTTCCTGGGTGATGTCGGCGGGCAGGTCCTTGCGGATCGACGTGATGCCGACCTTCGCGCAGTCGTTGTGCTTACCGCGCACATAGGCCGCGGATCCCGGATCGTCGCCGACGAGGATCGTGCCGAGACCGGGCGTGACGCCCTTGGCCTTCAGCGCATCCACGCGGACCTTCAGGTCCTCGAAGATTTCGTCGCGGGTTGCTTTGCCGTCCAGGATCGTCGCAGTCACGTCGTTCATTCTTCCAGGCGCCCGTCCGGCGTCGAATCGCGGCCGGTACCGGAAACCGTCCGCGCGCCGGGAGGCAGGCAGTCCCGGGATAGTTCCGCGAAGGCTTCGGCGAGGTGCCGCTCGTACTGCTCGGGGTCGGGCATGCAAGAGTCCGAGGCCAGAAAGGACAAGGTGAGAACCTCGCCGAGCGAGGTCACGGAGTGGACGAGACCGTAGTTCCGGTTGAGCATCGGAGTACCGATCGCCTCGACGGCGGGACTGCCACCGAATCGGAGGCCCTCGACCGGCCCGCGCGGCACATTCGTCACGGTGGTGTTGGCCAGCGGCACCACGTCTCCCGTGGGCCCCACCCGCCCGCGGTGCGCTCTCCGGATCGTCATCGCCAGGTCGAACGCGGGCGATGCATCCACCGCCGCAACGGAGGCAGCCGACTCCGGACGCCGGATGCGCTGTTTCTCGAGAGCAGCCGACTCGTGGACTCGGCGGAGTCGCTCGCGCGGATCAGGCCGATCGAGGTGCAGGTCGACATACATGAGCGTGACCTTGTTCTCCGACTCCGCTCCCGCTCCGTCCCGGAGGGATCCCGGAACGATCGCCGCCGGTGAATCGGTGGGAATTTCCTCGTAGGATGCGAGGTAGGCGCGTAGTCCGCCCGAGACGACCGTCAGGATCACGTCGTTCACCGAGGTATCCGTGGCGCGCGCGACGGCACGCACCTCCGGCAACGGCATACGGACGACGCCGAGCTGCCAGGCGCTGCCGGCGTCGGTGTCGAAGCGGGTGCGGGGACGCTGCGGCCGGGGGGCGGTGATCTCCCCCGATGCGGTGAGACCACCCAGTGCTCGTCGAGCGCGACGTGCTGCGACCAGAGCCGGGAGCATCCTCGCGTACCGGAAGGGCAGCGAGACCGCCGCGCGGACCGGTCCCGGCACGGCGACGACGCGTCCTCCCGCCGAAGGGGCGGCAGCCGGATCGTCGAGCAGTGCACGAGCGATCTCGACGGCTCCGAGCCCGTCGGTCACCGAGTGGTGCAGGAGCAACGCGACGATGGTGGCGCCCTCGGGAAGGTCCTCGACACCGCGGATGTCGGTCAGGACGTGCACTTCCCACGGCGGTGCGGACAGATCGAGGCAGCGTTCCTTCATCGACGCGAGCAGCCGATGCAACCCGCTGCGCGAGGTCGGTCCGATCGTCTCGTACCGGACGTGATCGTCCGGATCGACGCCGGTCTCGACCCAGTACGGGAAGTCGAGGTTCGCCGGCACGCGGTGCAGGCGTCGGGTGAGCGCCGGTGTGCGATGCAGGCGCTCCCCGATCCAGGTGACGGCGTCCCCACGTGTGCGGATGGGGGCCTCGCCTCCCCGGGCGTCGAACACGTAGAAGCTCACCATGGTCGACGGCGGAGCTTCGGGGTCGGTGTCCCCCACGAAGACGTGGAGCGCGTCCCGCGCGGCCAGTCTGATCCCGCGTCGGCGTGTCATCGCGATGGTTCTCTCCCGGGTCGCCCGCTGCTCGTGCCTCTCGATTGAACCAGTTACCGCCCGGGGCCACACCCGGTCGACGATTCGCGTACACGAGCGCGGAGCGGTGTAATTCGGCCATGGCGCACCGAGTCGGATCGACGACCGGCAGTACACGAGGCCGGGCCGTGCGTCGCGTCCTGTTCTCGTTCGCAGGCGGCCTCGGCCATCTCGCACCGATGCTCCCGATCGCCGACGTCCTGCGCGGGGCCGGCCACAGTCTCGGCGTGTGCGGGGAGGCGGACGTCCTCGCAGGCACCGAAGGCTTCGACGCGCACTTCCCCGAGGGGGAGACGACATCTCCTTCCGGTCGGTCCACGGGCACGCTCGCTCCTCCCGACCTCGACCACGAGTACTCGGTGATCGGCACCCACTTCGCCGGTGTGCTCGCGGCGCGACGATTCGACCTGGTCCGCGATGTCATCGACCGCTGGCATCCGGATCTGGTGATCTGCGACGAGATGGACTTCGGTGCGATGACGGCGGCCGAACACGCCGCTGTTCCCCGCGTGGTGGTCGCCGTCATCGCGTCCGGAGCACTCACCCGGATCGACCGCATCTGTGAGCCACTGCGACGACTACGGGCCGCCCACGACCTCCCTTCCGATCACGAGTGCTCTTTCCTGACACAGGATTTGGTCATCTCACCGTTCCCACCGTCGTTCCGTGATCCTGATGTCCCGTTGCCTCCCACAGCCGTCTCGACAGGGCCGGGCCCGTCGCTCGCATCCCGCGAACACCCTGCGATCGACTGGCTTCGTAGCGGCAAGAAGCCCCACCGCGTGTACGTCACGCTGGGTACCGTCTTCAACACCGAGTCCGGTGATCTCATCGTCCGTCTCCTCCGGGGGCTGCACCGACTACCTGCGCGCGTGCTCGTCACCGTCGGCCGGGACATCGACCCGGCCACCTGCCGTCACCGGGCGGCAACGTCCGCATCGAGCGGTTCGTGCCCCAGTCGGCCGTGCTCCCGCACGTCGATGTCGTCGTAAACCACGGCGGATCGGGCAGCGTCATCGGTGCGCTCACCCACGGCGTTCCGGTCGTCGCGCTTCCGATGGGCGCGGACCAGGAACTCAACGCCCGACGGCTGGTCGCGCTGGGCGCAGGGCCCACGGTCGATCCCGTCACCGTAACCTCGGCGGAGATCGGAGGGATCACCCTCGACGCGCTGTCCTCGCGCTCTCTCCGCCGCGGGGCCGAGCAATTGCGCGACGAGATCTCACGATTGCCTCCCCCGGCATCCGTGCTCGCGCTGCTCGAGGATCGGATGTTCCGGTCCCGGCTGCGCTGAACCTCTCCGCTCACACGACGGAATAGCCGTTCGGCAACGCCATCCGACCGGTCAATGCCCGCAGCACGGTCGTGCCGTCGCCGAGTGCCAGAGCGATTCTCGCCGCCAACAGGGCGGACTGCTCGAGAACCTCGGCGGGAGGTTCGTAGGGAACATCCGCGGCGTCGGCGATGTCGAGACCGTGGACGGCGAGTTCGAAGGTGCGTGTCGGGAGGTAGGAATGCAGCCGGATCCCCGATCCTCCGATCACCCGGATCAGACGATCCTCCCCGGTACCGAGCCGCTCGATCACCGCAGCCGACAGGGCACCGATCGTCGCCACCGGGTCGTCACCGAGGTCGGCACCGGCACGCCGTCCACGTTCGACGATGTCCTCCGCGCCGAGGACCGAGGTCAGTTCCTTGACGTGGACGTAGTACTGCTCCGCGCTCGCGAGGTCCTCGGTGTCGGCAGGACTGTCGAGATAGGTCATGACGGTCGTCAACGAGCGTGAGGTGTGTCCGATCAGTGCTCGGAGGTCCCACTCACCCAGGCCCGGACCGTCCCAGCGGCCCTCCGGCACGGCACGGACCAACTCCGCGAAGCTGCGTACCGCCGAGACATACGTCGCTACCGGCGATTCCATGACATCTCCCGCGGCCGACCGGATCGAACCCGACACGAGAATGAAAGCACGCGTCTCCCGGCTACACCGTCGGTGTGCGCACGCGGGTCGGCACGGATCGCTCGCGCAACGTGAATCCCAGCTTCTCGTAGAGCCGGATGGCGGTCATGTCAGAGACCGAGGCGGGTGCCGTGGACACCGTACTCGTCGATGACGGCGAGCTCGTCGTCGGTGAGCGACGGGAAGTTCAGCGCCTCGAGATTATGGTCGAGCTGCCAGGTCGAACTCGCGCCGACGAGCGCCGAGGTCACGGCGGGCTGCCGGAGCACCCACTGCAGCGCCAGCTGGGCCAGCGACTGCCCACGCGACCGGGCGAGCTTGTCGAGTTCGGTGACGCGCTGCCGGTAGGTCTCGTCGATCACGTCCGGGGAGAGGAACGCACTGTTTACCGCTCGCGCACCGTCCGGGATGGTCTCGAGATACTTGTCCGTCAGAAGTCCCTGTGCGAGCGGCGAATACACGACGAGTCCGAAGCCGTCCTGCTCGGCCGCGTCGAGCAGACCGTTCTGCTCGACGCTGCGGTCGAAGATCGAGTAGCGCGGCTGGTGGACGAGCAGCGGGACACCGGCTTCCCGCAGAAGTGTCGCGGCCTCATGCGCACGATCCGGTTGGTAGTTCGAGATGCCGACGTAGAGCGCCTTCCCCTGCTCGACGGCGGAGACGAGTGCCCCGACGGTCTCCTCGAGCGGGGCCGTCAGGTCGGGACTGTGGCTGTAGAAGATGTCGACGTAGTCGGTGCCGAGGTCACGCAGGCTGTGCTCGAGCGAGCCCAGCAGCGACTTGCGCGACCCGCCCTTCTGGTAGGGACCGGGACCGATCGGGTTGCCGGCCTTCGTCGACAGGATGATTTCGTCCCGGTAGGGCGCGAGGTCCCTGCCGAGGATCCGGCCGAAGTTCTTCTGCGCGGCGCGGTGCGGCGGACCGTACCGGTCGGCGTTGTCGAAGTGGGTGATTCCGCGGTCGAAGGCGTGGAGGATGATCTCCCGCTGTGCCTCGAAGGGGTAGTCGGTGCCGAATTTCTGCCACAGCCCGAACGAGAAGGCCGGCAGGTCGAGCCCGGACCGCCCCGAGCGCCGGTAGGGAATCGTCTCGTAACGGTTCTCGGATGCGGTGTACGGGGTTTCGACGGTGCCGTGCGACATCGGCGGGGTTCGCCTTTCGGTTCCAGCGGAAATTCGGGTCCACGACACTCGATCACGGGCACTTCCGGACTGTCACCGGTTCCGCTCAGACTGCGCACAAAACACCGGAGCGCGCACTACTTGTCGCAGGCGATGCCGTCCTTGTCCCTGTCGAGATGTGTGCCGTATCCGGGTTCTCCCTTCAGGATCGGGGCGACACCTGCTGCTCTCGCTTCGGCGCAGTTTTCGTACGACGCCGACGGTTGCTGAACCGGCGGCGGCGTGTACGCAGGAGCGGGCGGGGGCGTGTACTCCATCACCGGCGGCGACGTGTACTCCGTCGTCGCCGGCGGGGTGTAGGCGGGAGCGGGCGGCGGGGTGTACTCCGTCGTCGTTTCCACGACGGTCGTTCCGACCTGGGGAACCAACGGCACCACAGCAGGCGAGTCGGAGGTCGTGGTGGGCGCCGGTGTCGTCGTCCGGGGCGTGGTCGTGGCGGGCTTCGCCGTCGTCGTGGTCGGAGCCACCGAACTGCTCGTCGTGGACACCACCGAGGAGGTTTCCGTCTTCGGTTCCTCGTCACCGACAGCGGCGCCGAGCGCCACGAGTCCGACGAGGCCGGCGCCGAACGCCCACGGCCACTTGCGCCGCTTCGACCCACCTGCAGCAGGGGGATTGCCGCCCTGGCCGACAGCCCCGAACACCTGAGTGGGGTCGCCGCTGCCCCTGGGTCTGGTCTGGTTCGTCCACTGCTGACCGTCCCAGTAGCGATCGATGGACGGGTCGTAGGGGTCGGGATGCCAACCGGCAGGAGGATTCATGCTCGATCCGTTCTGAGGAATACGTTCCGCAGAACGTCGCCGGTACCGATCGGTGTGTTACACCGCCAACTCGGAAAACTCACCGAGGCAGGTGGGTGGGCGGGGCGTGCGAGCCGGGCCACACAGTGCCGACTTGTTAACCTGCATCGTGTTCAGAGTGATGTTCCACGAGCCGCGCATTCCCCCCAACACCGGCAATGCCATACGCATGGTCGCCGCGACCGGCGCGGAACTGCACCTGGTGGAACCCCTCGGTTTCGACCTGTCCGAGCCGAAGCTGCGCCGCGCAGGCCTGGACTACCACGATCTCGCGTCGGTCACCGTGCACAGCAGCCTCGAGGCGGCGTGGGCGGCGCTGGTCCCCGAGCGGGTGCTCGCGTTCACCGCGCACGGCACGTCGAGTTATGCGGAGATCGAGTACCGGGCCGGCGACGTGCTGCTGTTCGGACCCGAACCGACAGGGCTGTCGCCAGAGGTGCTCGCCGACCCGCACATCACCGAGCAGATCCGTATCCCCATGCTGCCCGGGCGGCGTTCGCTGAATCTGTCGAACGCCGCAGCCGTCGCCTGCTACGAGGCGTGGCGGCAGCACGGTTTCCCCGGAGGGGTTTAGGCGCCGCTCTCCACCGGACGACCCGAGCGGGCCCATCCGTCGGTGCCACCCGCGACGGACACGGCGTCGACACCGCGACCGGCGAGATACTGCGCGGCCTGCAGGCTGCGGCCACCCACGGCGCAGACGACGTAGACGGTGCCCTCGGTGGGGATCTCGTCGATCCGCGCGACGAACTCGCTGAGCGGGATGTTCGTGACGCCGGGTACGCGCACCTGGGCGTATTCGTCGCGTTCACGCACGTCGATGACGGTCGCCCCGTCGGTGAGCGCGGATTCGAGTGCGGCCAGGTCGACCTCACGCATCGCTGTCGGTCCTCTCGGTATCGGGCGTCCCGGTGGTTCCGGACGAACGTCCCCGTCGGGTGATGAGCCGGATGACCAGGTAGAGGACACCTGCACACACGAACAGGAACGCCACCCACGGTAGCGCGGCGCCGATACCGACCACCGCTGCCCCCAGCGCGGCCCACAGACTGTTCCATCCTGCGACCAGCCCGTCCCAGAAACTGTCCTGTTCGGAGGGAAGGCGGTCGGTGGTGATGTCGACGGTGAGCGTGGACAGTTCGATCCGGTCGCCCAGCTGCCGTCGCTGCGCCTCGAGGCTGTCGAGTTCGGCCTGTCGTTCGGCCAGCGCGGTCTCTGCAGCGATCAGCGCCTCGACGTCGGCCGACGACTCGAGCAGTGCCCGCAGGCGGTCCACCGAGGCCCGCAACGCACCCACCCGGGCTTCGAGGTCGGTGTACTGCATCGTCACGTCGTCGCGGGTGGTGCTCAGGCTGGTGACACGGCCGAGTGTGCGGATCTCGTCGACGACCTCGTCGAGCCGGTCGGCGGGCACCCGCACCGTGAGCACGCTGCTCGCCTCGGGTTGTTCGGTGAGCGAGTCGACGCGCCCACCGGCTTCCTCGACGACCGTCACGACCCGGCGGCCCGTCGCCACGGGATCGCCGGCATCCATCTCGAGGTAGCCGGTGACGACCTCCTTGCGGTCGGCCTCTTCGGGTTGCGACTCGCGGAGACCGCCGTCGACGATCGCCGGTGCCGAGATCGCAGGCGCGGACGCCGAGGAGCCCTCGCCTCCACCGCCCTCGTCGCAGCCGGTGACGACCAGAGCGAACAGAGCCAACGAGACCGGCCACAGGCGTTTCACACTCGGCGATGTTAGCGAAAGTCGCGTGATCTGCTCGGCATTCGCAGATCCAGGGCTTCGAGATGGTCGGCGAGGAGCGTGACCACGCCCTCGGCGTTCTGGAGCCGGCCGCGGACGAGCAGGGCGGGAGCGGTGTGGGCCACGGTGCGGTAGCGCGCCCACAGACCGACCGAGCACACCACGTTCACCATTCCGGTCTCGTCCTCGAGGTTGAGGAAGGTGACACCGGCGGCTGTTGCAGGTCGCTGCCGGTGTGTCACGGCCCCGCCGACGAGGATGCGCGTCCCGTCGGGGACCTGCCACAACTCCGCGGCCGGGATCACCCCGAGTTCGTCGAGCCGCTCGCGCAGAAACTGCGTCGGATAGCTGTCGGGCGAGATTCCCGTGGCCCAGACGTCGGCGGCGGCGAGTTCGAGAGCGCTCATCCCCGGCAGGGCCGGAGTCGGCACCGTCCCGATCCCGGGGAACCGCCCGGGGCGTTGTGCCGCGGCCGGGGCCGCACCCCAGAGGGCTTCGCGGCGGGTGACGCCGAACGAGGAGAAAGCTCCTGCGGTGGCCAGCGCCTCGACCTGCGTGGTGGTGAGACCGACGCGGGCGGCGAGGTCGGCGGGCGAGGTGTACGGGCCGTGGGCACTGCGTTCGGTCACGATGCGTTCGGCGAGGTCGTCGCCGATGTGCCGCACCGTGGCCAGGCCGAGCCGGACCTCCTTCCCTTCGTTCTCGAGGGTGGCGTGCGCGAGACTCGCCGCGATGTCGGGGCCGTGGACGACCACACCATGACGGCGGGCATCGGCGACCAGCGATTGCGGCGAGTAGAAACCCATCGGCTGAGCACGCAGCAGGCCCGCACAGAACGCTGCGGGATGGTGCAGTTTGAACCATGCCGAATAGAACACCAGCGAGGCGAAGCTCTGCGAATGACTCTCGGGAAAACCGAAATTCGCGAAGGCGTAGAGCTTCTCGTAGATGCGGTCGGCGACGTCCCCCGTGATGCCGTGCAGGTCCCGCATGCCCTGATAGAGGCGTCCCCGCAGACGCTCCATCTTCTCCGTCGACCGTTTCGATCCCATGGCGCGACGCAACCGGTCGGCCTCCGCCGCGGTGAATCCCGCGGCGTCGACGGCCATCTGCATGAGCTGTTCCTGGAAGAGCGGAACGCCGAGGGTGCGTTCGAGGGCCTTCTCGAGGCACGGATGGTCGTAGGTGACGGGTTCGAGACCGTTGCGCCGCCGGATGTAGGGGTGCACCGAACCGCCCTGGATCGGGCCGGGCCGGATGATGGCCACCTCGATGACCAGATCGTAGAAGCAGCGCGGCTTCAACCGCGGCAGAGTGGCCATCTGCGCCCGCGACTCCACCTGGAAGACACCCACCGAGTCGGCGCGGCACAACATCTCGTAGACCCCCGGCTCGGAGAGGTCGAGGTGCGCGAGATCGACTCGGATGCCTTCGTGTTCGTCGACGAGGTCGATCATGTAGTGCAGCGCGGAGAGCATGCCGAGGCCGAGCAGATCGAACTTCACGAGACCCGCTGCAGCACAGTCGTCCTTGTCCCACTGCAGAACGGTGCGTCCTTCCATTCGCGCCCATTCGACGGGGCACACGTCGGCGACGGGCCGGTCGCAGATCACCATGCCGCCCGAGTGGATGCCGAGATGCCGTGGGAGACCTTCGATCTGTTCGGCGAGATCGAGAACCGTCTCCGGGATCCGTTCGTCGGTCTCTACCCGCACCCCACCCCACCGGCCGATCAGCTTGCTCCACGCGTCCTGCTGTCCCTGCGAGTATCCGAGAGCACGGGCCATGTCGCGGACGGCGGAACGACCGCGGTAGGTGATGACGTTCGCGACCTGCGCCGCATTGATGCGGCCGTACTTGCGGTAGACGTACTGGATCGCCTCCTCGCGCCGGTCGGATTCGATGTCGAGGTCGATGTCGGGTGGGCCGTCGCGTTCGGGCGACAGGAAGCGTTCGAACAGCAGCTTGTTGCCGACGGGGTCGACGTTGGTGATGCCGATCGCGTAGCAGACCGCCGAGTTGGCGGCCGATCCTCGTCCCTGGCAGAGGATGTCGCTCCGCTTGCAGAAGTCGACGATGTCGTGGACGACGAGGAAGTATCCCGGGAATCCCAGCCGGCCGACGACATCGAGTTCGTGTTCGATCTGCCGATAGGCGTCGGGGCGGCGCTCGACCGGACCGTAGCGGCGACGCGCCCCGTCGTAGGTGAGTTCGCGCAGCCAGGTGAACTCGGTGTGCCCGTCGGGAACATCGAAGGGCGGCAGTTTCGGGGCGACGAGACGCAGATCGAAGGCGCATTCACGACCGAGTTCGGCGGCATGGTGCACGACACCCGGAAAGGCCTCGAACAGCCGCGTCATCTCCTCCCCCGACCGCAGGTGCCCGCCTCCGGTCGGGGGGATCCGGCCGACGGCGTCGTCGAGGCTCTGCCGGTCGGAGATCGCCGCCACGGCCATCGCCAGACGTCGCCGATGGGGATGCGCGAAGTGCGCCGCCGTGCTCGCGATGCACGGAATGCCATGTCGCGCGGCAAGTTCGAAGAGGGCTGCGTTGCGTTCGTGGTCGTCGGGATATCCGTGACGGGTGAGTTCGACGGTCACGCGGTCGGCACCGAACCGGTCGACGAGATCGAGCAATGCTGCTTCGGCGGCGGGGATCCCGCCCGTGGTGAGCGCCTGTCGCAGGTGCCCCCGACGACAACCGGTGAGGATCTGCCAGTGCCCACCGGCGGCGTCGGTGAGCGCGTCGTAGTCGTACCTCGGGTTGTTCTTCTCCCCTCCTGCGAGGTGGGCGTCGGCGATCTGCCGCGACAGGCGTCGATAGCCCTCCTGACCGCGGGCGAGGACGAGCAGGTGCGCATCGTCGAGGCCCAGCTCGGCTCCGAAGACGGTGCGGATGCCGAGTTCGCGTGCGGCTTCGGCGAATCGCACCGCTCCGTACAGTCCGTCGTGGTCGGTCACCGCGAGGGCCTCGAGTCCGAGTCGTGCCGCCTCCTCGGCGAGTTCCTCCGGCGTGGAGGCACCGTCGAGGAAGCTGAACGCGGAGTGGGCGTGCAGTTCGGCGTAGGGCACGACCGGTCCTTCCGGACGTCGGACCCGCGCCTCGTACTCGGTGCGGGTGCGCGACCACGCCGGGCTGTCGCTCCCGTCGCCGGGATGTTCGGCATCGCGGCGGGAAGTGCCGGGTCGTCCCGAGAGCACACGTTCCATCTCCGACCAGGTCGGCGGACCGTTTCCCCATCCCACTCCGGCACCTCCTCGACCGATCCAGTATCGCACATGTGTTCGAACGAGACGTTCGAACACATGTGCAGTTCTCGTCGCGACACGCCGGGAGTCGGCGACGAGAACTGCACGATCGACTGCAACCAGGGGGTTGCATCATGGGCCAGCAAGTGCAACCCTGGAGTTGCATTCCCATCGGAGGAGACAGTCATGACCGACGAACTCGACCGCATCGAACGCGACATCACCATCGACGCGCCCGTGGACCGGGTATGGACACTCGTGGCCGAACCCGGCTGGTACATCAACGACAACGAGTGGACCGAGCACCGCCTCGAACACGACGGAGATCTCACCACCGTGCACGATCCGGTCCACGGCGCCTTCGTCTTCCGCACCGTGACCCTCGACGAACCGCACTACGCCGCCTTCCGCTGGCTCGCCGACCACACCGATCCCGACAGTCCGTCCACCCTCGTCGAGTTCCGGCTCACCGCGCTCGACACCGGCACGACCGAATTACGAGTCACGGAAACCGGATTCGACTCCCTGCCCGGCGACGCGAGCGAACGCCGCACCCGCTTCGAGGAGAACTCCCGCGGCTGGACGGCCGAACTGGAAATCGCCAAGCACCATCTCGAGAAGGACGAAAGCGTTGCCCGACGCTGAGTTCTCCGCCGACCTGCATCCCGTCTTCGCGGCCCTGGCCGACGACACCCGGTGGCGCATCCTGCAGCGACTGGGCCGATCCCCGGCGTCGGCGTCCGGGCTCGCGGCCGAGTTCACGGTCTCCCGTCAGGCCATCGCCAAGCATCTGGCGGTGCTCGAACGGTGCGGTCTCGTGACCTCCGAGCGCGCCGGACGGGAGATCCGCTTCTCCGCCGTCGGATCGCGGCTGAGCGCGGTCGGGCGTGCGATCGACGCCGTGGGGGCAGGCTGGGACCGCCGCCTGTCCGCGATCAAGAAGGCGGCCGAACGGCCTCAGTAACCCGCGTTCGGATCGACCCGGGCGATCAACTCCTCACCCGCGGCGAACCGGCGCACGTTCTCCTCGAGGGTCGGCGCGAACGTCTGCGTCAGCCGGCTGCGCGTATTGGCGATGTGCGGTGTGATCACGGCGTTGTCGAGATCCCACAGCGGATGACCGTCGGGCAACGGTTCGGGATCGGTCACGTCGAGGACCGCCCCGGCGATCGCACCGTCCCCGAGCGCCTTCACCAGCGCGTCGGTGTCGACGAGGTTGCCCCGCGCGACGTTCACGAGCCACGCCGACCCGGGCATCGCCGCGAGCGCGGCGGCGTCGACGAGATGATCGGTCTCGGCGGTCGCGGGTGCGGCGACGACGAAGTGATCGGCCATCGACCACACCTCCGACGTGCGGTCGGCCGGCAGCGTGACCTTCGCGCCGTCGACGGGACGGCCCGAACGATTGACCGCGACGACGGACGCGCCGAGGGCATGCAGGCGCGGGATCATCGCCCGGCCGATACCGCCGCATCCGACGATGGCCACGGTCGAGCCGTGGAGGGTCCGCACCCGCGGGTCGAGAACGTCCTTGGTCCACCGCTTCGCGGCAACCGAGGCGTGGAACTGCCGCAACCCCACGAGCAGCGCTCCCACCGCGTACTCGGCCACGTTGTCGGCGTACACACCGGACGCATTCGCCCACAGCCGCCGGTCGTCGATCACGCCCGCCCGGAAGAACGGTTCGATACCCGCGTAGGTGAGCTGCACCCAGCGCACCCGGTCGGGCAGATCCGGGAACTCCTCGGCGCTGCCGTCCCACACCAGGGCATCGGCCTCGTCCAGTTCGGAGAGGGTTCCACCGCCGGAGACGATCGCGGCGGCGAGGTGTTCGTCGTGGCCCGGTCCGAGATGAATACGCATGCCGCGACCCTAACCTCGAATCGTTCGCGGAGGGATGTCGAGAATCCGGAAGCGGCTCCGTCTCCTCCATGAACGCGGCCACAATGGGCCGTACCGCACGGAGGAGAACATCATGGCCAAGTACCTGCTGCTCAAGCATTACCGCGGCGCCCCGGCAGCGGTGAACGACGTACCCATGGATCAGTGGGAGCCGGACGAGGTGTCGGCCCACATCCGGTACATGCAGGATTTCGCCGCCCGTCTCGAGAGCACCGGCGAGTTCGTCGACGCGCAGGCGCTCTCCCCGGAGGGCACCTTCGTCCGTTACGACGGTGAGGGACGTCCCCCGGTCACCGACGGGCCGTTCCCGGAGACGAAGGATCTCATCGCCGGGTGGATGGTGATCGACGTCGACAGCTACGACCGGGCACTGGAGTTGGCCGCCGAACTGTCGGCCGCGCCGGGAGCCGGCGGGAAGCCGATCCACGAATGGCTCGAGGTGCGCCCGTTCATGTCCGAGCCGCCGACCGTCACGGAGTAGACGTGGACGAGGCTCTGCTGCGCACGCTCGTCCCCACCGTGATCGGCATCCTCGTCCGCCGCGGAGCGGATTTCGCAGCGGCCGAGGATGCCGTGCAGGACGCGCTCGTCGAAGCCCTGCGGGTGTGGCCGGAGGATCCGCCACGCGACCCGAAGGGCTGGCTGGTCGCGGTGGCGTGGCGCAGATTCCTCGACACCGTACGCGCCGACGCATCCCGCCGGCGCCGCGAGATCCTCGTCGACGCCGAGCCCCGGCCCGGTCCGGGCACACCGGTGGACGACACCCTCGCGTTGTACTTCCTGTGTGCCCACCCGTCGCTCACGCCCGGGTCGGCGGTCGCGCTGACCCTGCGGGCCGTCGGTGGGTTGACCACCCGGCAGATCGCGCAGGCCTATCTCGTCCCGGAAGCGACGATGGCCCAACGCATCAGCCGGGCCAAGCGCACGATCGCGGACGTCCGGCTGGATCGGCCGGGCGATGTCGCGACGGTGCTGCGGGTGCTCTATCTCGTGTTCAACGAGGGTTATTCGGGTGACGTCGACCTGGCCACCGAGGCCATCCGGCTCACGCGCCGGCTGGCAGCGGTGATCGACCACCCCGAGGTGTCGGGTCTGCTCGCGTTGATGCTGCTCCACCACGCCCGGCGAGCGGCGCGCATCCGGCCGGACGGCAGTCTCGTCCCCCTCGCCGAACAGGACCGCAGCCTGTGGGACACGCGCATGATCGCGGAGGGCGTGGAGATCCTGCAGGCCGCACTCGCCCGCGACAGGCTCGGCGAGTTCCAGGCACAGGCCGCCGTCGCCGCCCTTCACGCCGACGCACGCACTGCGGAGGAGACCGACTGGGTGCAGATCGTCGAGTGGTACGACGAGCTCCTGCGGTTCACCGACAACCCGGTGGCCCGCCTCAACCGCGCCGTCGCGGTCGGTGAGGCGGACGGACCGCAGGCCGGTCTCGCGGCGCTGGCCGAACTCGACCCCGGCTTGCCTCGGTACACGGCGGCCGCGGCATATCTCCACGAACGCGCCGGCGACACGGCCACGGCGGCCCGGCTCTACACGGAGGCCGCACACCTGGCGACCAGCGTCCCCGAGCGGGACCATCTCGTGCGGCAGGCGGCGCGCCTGCACAGCGTTTCCTGAGGGTCGCTCAGGGTTCTCCCCCACCATGAAATCCGGTGCCACGCCGGATGTGCCGAGAGTGCGGGAGAACGAGCATGGATGTCGTGAAACTCCTGGTGCGTCTGCTCGCCATACCCTTCGTGCTCTTCCTCGCGTTCGTGGCGGTCATCGGTGGCCTGGCCGTCCACGCGTGGACCACGCGCGCGATCGACACCACCGGACGCGTCGACTTCGACACCGCCCTGCGCATCCCTCCCGTCGAGTCGGGCACCGTCGACGCCGACGGCACACGCGTGTTCGACCTGACCATGCAGCGCGGCACGACCGACCTCGGGCACGGCCCCGACACCCGGACGTGGGGAGTGAACGGCAGCTATCTCGGGCCCACCCTCCGCGCCGTGCGGGGTGAGAACGTGCGCGTGAACGTCACGAACGAACTCGACGAGACGAGCACGATGCACTGGCACGGCATGCACCTGCCCGCGGCGATGGACGGCGGACCGCACCAGCCGATCGAGCCGGGAACGACATGGTCGCCGTACTGGACCGTCGATCAGCCGGCCGCGACCCTCTGGTACCACCCGCACCTGCACGGTTCCACCGCCGCGCACGTGTACCGGGGTGTCGCGGGCATGTTCCTGATCGACGAACCCGGCACGTCGCCGCTCCCCCACGACTACGGGGTCGACGACATCCCCCTCATCGTCCAGGACCGGAAGTTCGAGGGCGATCAGCTCGACGACAGCAACGCGATCTTCGCCGACGTCGGGACGCTCGGCGACGAGATCCTCGTCAACGGCACACCGCGACCGTTCCTGGACGTCGGCACCGAGACGGTCCGGCTCCGGGTGCTCAACGCGTCGAACGCGCGCGTCTACAACTTCTCGTTCGACACCGGGATGCCGTTCCTCGTCGTCGGCAGCGACGGCGGTCTGCTCGAGGAACCGCAGGCCGTCCGCAGCCTCCAGCTGTCGCCGGGTGAGCGCGCCGAGATCGTCGTCCGGCCGGAAGCAGGTTCGAGCCACGTGCTGCGCAGCACCCCACCCGAGCTGAAGGCCGGCTTCTTCCAGGACCGCTTCTCCGGTGGTGACGATCGCCTGGACGTCCTCGAACTGCGGACGGCACCCGTGCTCGGGTCGTCGGCCGCGATCCCGGAGAAGCTGACGACCCTCCCGGAGCTCGGGGAGCCGAGCAACACCCGCCGCATCGACCTGACGTCGTCGACGACCATCAACGATCGCGAGATGGACATGAGCCGGATCGACGAGGTGATCGTCGCCGGCACCACGGAACTGTGGGAGGTGACCAACGCCAGCGGCACGATCCACAACTTCCACATCCACGACGTGCAGTTCGAGATCCTCGGCATGACCGGGATGAGTCCCGACCATCCGTCCCTGGCGGGGCGCAAGGACACCGTCTTCATCCCGCCGGCGGCGACGGTGCGGCTGCTCGTTCCGTTCGGTAGCCACACCGATCCGGCGATGCCGTACATGTACCACTGTCACCTGCTCAAACACGAGGACGCCGGGATGATGGGGCAGTTCGTGGTGGTCGGCGCCGACGAGGTGCACGAGGTGACGCAGGTGGCCGGCACGGCCCACCATGCCCACGACGGCGGGTGAACCCGGTCACGTCCGGCAGGGCGGGGAATGGATCCCCGCCCACCCCTGTTGAGGAGTGTGGATCGGCGCGTCGCGTACGCCCCGGAGCCAATGAGAAACCGCCTTCGTGGAATACCGTCCGGCTGGAGCCACGTTGCGCACCGTGCCGTGAGGCATCCGGCGCGTCGGTCCACCTTCTTCCTCCCCTGATCTCGTGCCCGTTCCGGCCGAGCAGGGTAAAGCCCTCCCACTCCACGCCAGTACAGTTGCCGATCGTCACAATCGTCAGCGGAACCGGGAGTGGGCATGAGTCGCTGGGCCGAGATCGTCGTCACCAGGAGCCGATGGGTACTGGCGATCGTGCTGCTCGTCGTGCTCTTCGCCGGCGCCTGGGGCGTCGGGATCTTCGGCAAGCTGACCGGCACGGGCTACTACGACCCGAACAGCGAGGCCGTCGAGGTCGAGCAGATCATCTACGAGAACTTCGGGTCGCAGGCCGCGGACATCATCGCGCTCTACACCGCACCCGAGGGACGCACGGTCGACGACATCCGTCCCGACATCGAAAGAACCCTCGCCGAGTTCCAGGACGCCGTCCCCGCCGAGTCGATCCAGACCTACTGGACCGCTCCGCCGCCGATGAACCAACTGCTGCTGTCGACCGACCAACGCAGCGTGGCTGCCTCGATCACGCTCGGCGCGAACTCCGGGCTCACGGCCGCGAGCTTCCCCGAAGCCCTCGACCTGCTCGAGGTGCCCGGCGTGGAATCGCAGTTCGCCGGCAACACCGTGGTCGCGATCGAGTTCACCGACACCCTGGAGAGCGATCTCGTCCGGTCCGAGCTCATCGCGGTGCCCATCACGCTGGTGCTGCTGGTGTTCATCTTCGGCGGGGTGATCGCCGCCGCGGTCCCGGTCTTCGTGGGTGTGCTCGCGATCTTCTCGTCCCTCGCCACCCTGCGCCTGCTGTCGAATTTCACCGAGGTGTCGTCGTACGCGCTGAACATCACGTCGCTGATCGGTCTGGGCCTGGCGATCGACTACGGCCTGTTCATCGTCAGCCGCTACCGCGAGGAACTCGCGGCCGGTTCGGACGTCACCTCGGCGGTCAAGCGGACGATGTCCACCGCCGGTCACACCGTGATGTTCTCCGCTGCCCTGCTGATCTGCGCGTTCGCGGGCATGCTCGTCTTCCCGCAGACGGTGCTGCGGTCGCTCGGCCTCGGTGCCATGGCCGCCGTCCTCGGTGCCGCCGTCCTGTCGCTGACCGCGGTTCCCGCCCTGCTGACGATGCTCGGCCACCGCATCAACGCGTGGACCTGGGACCGTGAGACCTCCACCCGCGCCGAAGCGCGGGCACGTCGTTTCTGGGGTGGGGTCGTCCGCAAGGTCGTGCGCCGTCCCGCCCTGATCGCGGTGGTGATCACCGGCGGTCTCCTCGTACTCGCGTCGCCCCTGTTCGAAGCACGGTTCGGGGAGATCGAATACACCGCCCTGCCCGAGGACAGCCAGGCCCGCGCAGCCACCCAGACCTTGCTCGACGAGTTCCCGAGCACCGGCAACGGCGCCACGCTCGTCCTGCGTGGTGAGAACGGACAGGCCCCGGACAGCACTGCCGTGCGCACGGTGTCCACCGAGGTCGCCAAGGTCGACGGCATCTCGCAGACCGTCATCGTCGGGCAGGAGTCCGACGTGGTGGTCCTGCAAGGCCTCTACGCTCAGGGCGTGGACGGCACCGCACGGGCGAGCGAGATCACCGGCGAACTGCGCGCCCTGGACGTGCCGGACGGCACCGACCTGCTCGTCGGCGGCGGCCGGGCTCTCGTCGACGACGCCAACCAGGCCGTCTCGGATTCGCTCCCCTGGATGATCACGATCATGGTGCTCTCGACCCTGGTGCTGCTGTTCCTGGCATTCGGGTCGGTGGCACTGCCGATCAAGGCGGTGCTCATGGCGGCACTGAGTCTCGCCGCGACCTTCGGCGTGCTGACCTGGGTGTTCCAGCTGGGCCACGGTGCTTCGTGGCTGCACGTCGTTCCCGCGGCGATGGAGCCGACCTTCGTCGTCCTCATCCTCGCCGTGGTGTTCGGCCTGTCGACCGACTACGAGGTGTTCCTCATGTCGCGCATGATGGAGGCCCGCGCGGCCGGAGCGACGACGGTAGAAGCCGTCGAGTACGGCATTGCCCGCACCGGACGTGTCGTCACCGCCGCTGCACTGCTGCTGATCGTGGTCACCGGGGCCTTCACCATCTCCGGCCTGTCGATCATGCGGTTCCTCGGCGTCGGCATGATCGTCGCGCTGATCATCGACGCAACGATCGTGCGCATGCTGCTCGTGCCGTCACTGGTCAAGCTCATGGGCGAGGCCAACTGGTGGGCACCGGCGTGGATGAAGCGCGTGCACGCGAAGGTCGGACTGGGTCACTAGACCGCAGAGCGGCGGGATCACTGAACCGCAGAGCGGCCGGGTGGTCGGGGTGTCGCTACAGCGGCGTGATCGTCGTCGCGACGACGGGACGCGCCGGCTTGGCCGCGGCACCGCAGCTCGCCGGCCGGGCCGGTAGTTCCGAGGTCTCCACCCCGACCTGCCATGCCCGGCCGTCGCGATGATGCACGATCGGCTCGTCCCCGTCCTCGACCGTCACGGCGTCGATCGCGAACTCGTCGATCGCCTCGCGCACCGCGATCTCGGCGGCCTGCCCGGCCGCACCCCAGGTGCTGCGACCCCGCAGACCGGCCGCGTGGACCTTGCCCTTCCGGGCGTCGCGGACGGCGGCGAGACTGTCGTCCTCGTCGAGCCGCCCGTAGGTGTAACCGGTGGGCAGCATGATCATCGACGGCGCGAAACGGTGTCCGCCGGTGTGCGAGCACTCCCACACGTCCTGCCCGAACTCGGCGGTCAGAGCGGCCGCGATCGGGCGCCCCAGCACAGCGCAGCACCGGTCCCGCTTTCCGTGAGCGCACACCAGGGCGATCGGGTCCTGCACGGCCGTGCCGAAACCGGGGGCCGGACCTGCGACCACACGGGGGACGATGTCGAGCAGCTCCGCCGGCTCGGTGATCTCGAGCCGCTCGCACCAGGTGTTCTCCGGTTCGGTGCGGGCCAGCAGGACGGTCCGGGTCTCCCGCACCACGTCGCGGCCGGGTCTCCGGATGAACAGGATCCGCACGTCCGCGACCTTCGCCCGGGCGGACAATTCGTCCGACAACTCGGCGCCGAGGGCGGTGCCGTCGAGCACGTCGCGGCCCCAGCCCGTCGGCACCTCGAGGCACACGTAGCCGGGCGCGGTGGCCGCCGTACCGGGCAGCGGCTCGTCGAGTGCGGACAGTGCGGAACAGGTGGGGGCGGAGATGGTGGTCACGCGGACATTGTGGCCCGGACACCCTCGTGACGGCCCGGCACCCCGCGGTGACCGGTCAGCCGCGGCGAAGAACCCGCTGTGCCGCACCGCCCCACATCCGCAGGAATCCCTGCGACAGGTACGCGAAACTGCCCAGCGCCAGCACCCACTTGGTGAGGCTGACGGTCGAGGCAGCCCGGACCGTCCGATCGTCGATCCGGGTGCGGTGATCCAGCAGGTACAGGCCGACGGCGTTCTCGACGTAGTCCCCCGCCGCGGCGACGACGGGCGCCGCCATCAGGATCCGACGCGTGCTCGGCGACAGCGGGCGGTGCTCGTCGAGTGATCGTGCGCCGGCCCGCAACGCGATCGCGAAGGTCGCCGGGTGGACCATGTCCCAGTAGTAGTGCTCCCGGTAGCGCTCGATCTCCTCAGGACCGAGATTGTCGAGGATCTTTCGGTACTTCGCGGCCGAGAAGGTGGTCTGGAGGGTGCCCACCGTCGGGGCCGTGGAGCCGAGAACCCGACCGATGTTCGCCTGGGACACGAGGAAGACTGCGGTAGCACCGATGAGGAAGCGGTCGGCCCGGGTGAGTGTCATGCTCGTGATGCTAGAGGCAGAGAATCCGCGACTCTACGGAAGGGAGACTCGTGCAGATCACCGGAGCAGTCCTGGAGGAGATCGGACGTCGACGGCGGTACGAGGAGTCCACCCCGCTCAGCGTGGACCTTCTCGAACTCGACCCACCGGGCCCGGGTGAGGCGCTGGTCGAAATCGAATGCGCCGGTGTGTGCCACTCCGATCTGTCCGTGGTCGACGGCAACCGGCCTCGTCCGGTTCCCATGCTGCTCGGGCACGAAGCGGCCGGACGCATCGTCGAACTCGGTGACGACACCACCGGATTCTCCGTCGGCGAGCGGGTCGTCATGACCTTCATGCCCCGCTGCGGTGAGTGCGAGGGCTGCGCGAGCAACGGCATCCGTCCCTGCATCCCGGGATCGGCCGCGAACGCGGCGGGAACCCTGCTGTCGGGCGCCCGGCGGCTGCACCGCGACGGGAACGACGTCCACCACCATCTGGGAGCATCGGCCTTCGCGACCCACGCCGTCGTCGACACGCGGTCGCTCGTCGGTGTCGGCGACGACGTCCCCGCCGAGGTCGCCGCGCTGATGGGTTGCGCCGTGCTGACCGGTGGCGGTGCGGTCGTCAATACTGCTCGTCCTCAGGCCGGGGACACGCTGGTCGTCGTCGGTCTCGGCGGAGTGGGGATGGCCGCGCTGCTCGTGGCGCTGGCCCACGACGACGTCACCGTGATCGCCGTCGACACCTCCCCGGACAAGCGCGATACGGCCCGGTCGCTGGGAGCCGAACGCGTCCTCTCACCGGACGAGGCCGTCGAACAGGGCGTGAAGGCGCGGCTGGTCATCGAGGCCGCGGGGAGCGTGCCCGCGCTCGCCACGGCGGTCGCGCTCACCGGACCGGGAGGCACTACGATCACTGTCGGCCTGCCCGCCCCCGACGCCCGGCTCGAGATCTCGCCCACCGCTCTCGTCGGCGAGGGCCGCTCACTGGTGGGCAGCTACCTCGGATCCGCCGTCCCGGCCCGCGACATCCCCCGCTTCGTGGACATGTGGCGCGAGGGGCGACTGCCGGTCGAGCGACTCGTCACCGACCGTCTGCCGCTGGGTCGGATCAACGAGGCGATGGACGCCCTGGCCGACGGAACCGCCCTCCGTCAGATCCTCACCATGGACTGACCACGAGCCCTACATATCAAGCTCAGATGCCGTAGTCCACGACAGTCACTCAGATGTCGTAGTCCACGACAGTCACTCAGATGTCGTAGTCCACGACGACCGGCGCGTGATCGCTGATCCTCCGGTCCGGCGCCGGATCGCGGTCGGTCCCTGCGGAGATCGCGGTCCGGCCCAGTCGCGGCGTGGCGAGGTGGTAGTCGATCCGCCACCCGGAATCGGAGGCGAACGACTCCCCCAGCCACGACCACCACGAGTAGGGACCGTCGACCTCGGGATGATGCCGGCGGACGACGTCGACGAGCGTGCGCGGCGACAACAGTGAATCGAACCAGGCGCGTTCCTCGGGCAGGAAGCCCTCGGCCTGCCCGCGACGCCGCCAGTTGCGCACGTCGTAGCGCGTGTGGGCGACGTTGAAATCACCCATGATCAGGAACTCCCGCCCCTGGGCGCGCGCCGCGAGTCGGCTACGGGTCAGCTGCCGGGCGAAGGCCGACAGGAACCGCATCTTGCGTTGGTAGCGCATCCCACCGTCCGGTTCGTCGCGCATGCGCCCGGGCTTCTGGAGGTGCGCCGGGAGCCCGCCCTTCGGCAGGTACAGCGACGCCACGGTGATCGGTGCGTGGGCGAGATCCACCTCGACGTACCGCCCCTCGTGGGCGAATTCGGACAGTCCGCGTGCCAGCGCTCCCCGATCGAACTCGATCCGGTCGACGTGTTCCTCACCGGGAAGTCGCAGCAGTGCGGTGCCGCTCCAGGTGCGCACGGCGGCAGGTTCGTGCAGGGTCAGGATTCCGACGCCGTTGCGGCCGGGAAGGGTGCCCTCGTCGTAGGCGAGGTGGTACTTGCCGAAGACTCCCTGCGGGATCGCAGCCGCCGGGGCGCGTACCTCCTGCAGGGCCACCACGTCGGGGTTGCGCTCACGCAACCAGTCCTCGAATCCGCGGCGCTGTGCTGCGCGGATTCCGTTGATGTTGAAGGTCGCGATGCGCACGATCGTCCAGTCTAAGCAACCGTTCGATCCGTGAGGAACGGGACGACGGCCGCTGCGAAATCGCGGGCACGGTCGCGGTGGATGCTGTGCCCGCAGCCGATCTCCCGCACTGAGGCCGAAGGCAGCGCGTCGACTGCCGCCGCCAGCAGGCGCGGGTCGACCATGCTGCCGCGGCGCGCTCCGCGCAACAGCAGGGTCGGAGCGTCGAGGGACGGAAGATGCTTCCACCACACCGGATTCGGCGTGTGAAACTGGGCGACGACCGACGGCGTCATCGAGCGGTCGAAGGCGGTGACCGCGCGCGGGTTGAGCGCCATGCTGGTCGCGGCGTGCCATAACTCCGCGGGAGTCGGGCGGTGGGCCGGCACCTCCGGAACCGGATCCCCCTCCCGCAACGGCAGAGGTGTCTCCTCGAGGACAAGTCGCCGGACGAGGCCGGGATTCTGTTGCGCGACCAGCGATCCCACATGACCGCCGAGCGAGTGCCCGACGAGATCGACGGCCTCGACACCGAGGTGGGCGCACAGGCCGGCGACGTCGGCGGCGAACTCGTCGAAACGGTACGAGGGGGCCCGCCCGCTGCGTCCGTGCCCGCGCAGGTCGACGGTGATCACCCGTCTGCCCGCCTTCACCAGGTTTCCGGCGAACCGGGTCCATGTGCGCCCGTCACCCCCCATCCCGTGCACCAGCAGTACGGGCACGGAACGGGCGGCGGACCCCGCGGATTCGCGGGACGCAGCGTATTCGCGATACGCCAGGGCGACCCCGTTCGGCGCGACGGTGAGGACCGGAGATCTCATGATGCTCGAGCCTACTCAGTCGTAGACGCCCTCCACCCGCCAGCCGTCGGCACCGAAGAACACCAGCAGGGCCCGTGATTCCTCGAGCAGCACCTGCAGACGGGCGGCGCACCGGGCGGCGGCCGGATCCCACCAGTACTCGTCCACCGGCCACGGACCGGCCCATCCGATCACCGTCCAGCTGCGACTTCCCCATCGCAGCCGAGCAGGTGACCCGCTGAGCAGTCCGCGCTCGGTCACCGAGACCGGATTCCCCACGTCGTCGTCCAGCCGGATCGCGGGAGGTGTGTGCAACACCAGCGCGGGAGCCGGGGGCGGGAGCCGGCCCGGCCACGGTGCGTCCGGGTCGGAGTGCGGTATCGCCTCGTCGCCGACGGGCACGAGGACGATCCGTTCGGTGGGTCCCCGGCCGCCGCCGAGCACTCCGATCCGGACGGCGTCCCCACCGAGCAGGCCCTGCACTCGGACGAGCGCCCGACGTGCGCGTTCGTCCTCGTCGCCGACACCGCCCCAGAGCCCGAGCTGCAGCGCGCCGGCGGCCACGACCTCGACCGGCTCGAGACGTAGCAGCACGATTCCCGCCGTGGGCCGGTTCGTGTTGCGGCCGGTGAGCCATCCGTCGAGCTGCCATCGCACACGATCGGCCGTACCCTCGGGGGTGAGCGGCTCGGCGCAGCGCCAGGTGCGCGCGAGTTCCTCCCCGGCCCCGGTGCGTGCCGTCACGAGCAGTCGCGTGCATGCGACTCCCGCTGCCGCGAGCCTGGTGTGGAGCAGTTCGGCCAGTGCGCGACCGGCGAAGGCCGCGGCGTCGACCCGCTCCACCGGCGGGTCGCAGGGCTGCTCGACCGTCAGGTCCGGAGGGATCGGCCGCCCCGACGGGGGACGTTCCGGCAGGCCCCGTGCGCTCCGGTGCGCAGCGACGACGTCCGCGTCGAAGCGTGACGCAACATCGATAGGGGACAACGCGGCGAACGCTCCGATGGTGCGGATACCGAGACGGCGCAACAGATCCACCGTGTCGGCCCGCCGAGGAGCCGCCAGCGCCGGTTCCACCGCGAGATACGAGACCGGCAGCGGCGCCAGGAACTCGGCGCCCCTCCCCGTCGGGACCAGCGCGTTCCGGCGCGCGGCGAGGACCGCTGTGGACAACTCGTCGGCGACACCGACCTGGCATTCCACGCCGTTCGCCGCGACCGCGTCGATCAGGACCTCCGCGGCGGCCTCCTCCGAACCGAACCACCGGACTGCACCGCGCGCGGCGAGGACCACCAGACCCGGGCGCAGCACCTCCACGCCCGGGGCCACCGCATCGATTGCGGCCACCACCACCTCGAACGTCCTCGCTTCCAGGTCGGGATCCGAGCGGGCCACATGCAGTTCCGGGCAGCGTGCCTGCGCCTCACGTCGTCTCAGGCCGCGCCGGACACCCGCGGCCCGCGCCGAGGCCGAGCAGGCGACGACACGATTCGCCGAGACCACCGCCACCGGGACGGTCGCGGGCAACTCCGCGGCGGTGGCGGCGGCGACGGCGGGCCAGTCTGGGCACCAGAGGGCCACGACCCGCGCGGGCGCCCGTCGAGAGGACGAGTCGTTCACCGGACCGCTTTACGGAAATGCCCGTCCTCCAGCCGATTTCGCTCCTCACTCGCCCATTCGACGGCACTGCGGCCGGCGCACACCTCCACGCGGGTGGCGCGCGGAGGAAACGCACGCCCGTGCGCCCGGACCGACAAGCGGGTCGCGCACAGCCGGTCCCGGCCGGGACCGTCCACACCCCGATAACCGTCGACCCGCGCCTCCAGTCGCACGTGTGCACCCTCCCAGCGACCGTCCGTGACCACGAGGACGGACTGCTTGCTCCGCGCCCGGGCGGCGACCGCACGAGCGCGGGACGGCGGCACCGATGCCCCACCGAGCCCCAACACCACCAGGTCGATCCCGTCGAGCAGCACCGCGGCGATCTCCACGGGATCCGGTCCGGGATCGGGGATCACAGCCAACCGGTGCAGACGGGCTCCCATCTCCGCGGCGGCGAGCAGACCCAGCCGGCGCTGACCGATCACGGCGGCGTATCCGCCCGAGGCAGTCACGGACGCGAGCATCCCGAGGAGAAGGGAGGTGGCCCCCGAGACCGAGACGACGCTGCCACGCACCAATCCGCCCTGGGGCAACAGTTCCGCGAGCGGAGCCGGGACGGGCAGGATGCGGTCGGAGGGGGCCTCGACCCGGCCTCGCGCGACGGACTGGACCTCGCCCCGCGCCGGCACTGCCGCGATCCGACGTCGCAACGCTTCGATCCGCTCCGCGCGACCCGCTTCCTCGTCGTCCACCGGAAATTCGGCCACCTCGCCCACTGTCACCCCTGTCATCCGCCTGCCGCCTGACACACACGACCGGCCGACCACGGGGAAGTCGTGGCCCGGCTCGCACTCTATTCGAACATACTTTCGATCCCCATCAAGTAGAACCGACCCGAATCCTTCCCGTCAAGCCGGGAGCACCGCCCCCGACGGTGACTACAGTGCAGCTCACACGTTTTTCGGCCGGGGCGAACACCTCCGATCGACTACTCTCGATCGAGTGGCGGAGCAGGCATGGGCAGGACGGGCCGTAGGACCGGATCACTTGGTGGCCGGTCGATATCGGCTCGACTCCAAGCTCGGCGGTGGCGGCATGGGTGCCGTCTGGCTCGCCCGCGACAACCGTCTGGGCCGCGACGTCGCCGTCAAGCAGGTGATCTCCACCGCAGACCTCGATCCCGACGAGGCCGAGGATCTTCGCCGCCGCGCGCTCCGGGAGGGCCGGGCCGCCGCCCAACTCGCCCACGAGCACGCCATCTCGATGTACGACATGGCTCTGCACTACGGCGAACCGTGGCTCGTCATGGAGCACTTGCCGTCCCGCAGCCTGGCGCAGGTGATGAACGTCGTCGACACTCTCCCGCCGTACGTGGTGGCGCAGATCGGCGCGAACGTCGCCGACGCCCTCACCGCCGCGCACGCCGCCGGGATCGTCCACCGCGACGTCAAGCCCGGCAACATCCTCATCGCTGAACGCGGCCGCGACGCCGGCATCGTGAAGATCAGCGACTTCGGCATCGCTCGCGCGAAGGGCGACAACGACCCCGACGGCGTGATCATCGGCACCCCCGCCTATTTCGCACCCGAGGTCGCGCGCGGCAACGATCCCACCGAGGCCAGCGACGTCTTCTCGCTCGGCGCCACCCTCTACACCGCGGTGGAGGGGCAACCGCCCTTCGGCTTCGAGACCGACTCGATCGCGTTGCTGCACCGGGTCGCGCGGGCGGAGATCATCATGCCCACGCACACCGGTCCGCTCACCGAGCCCCTGCTCGAGATGCTCCAGCCCGATCCGGCGCGACGCCCGACGATGGCGCAGGCGCGCGATCTCCTCGCCCGCGTGGTCCTCGGACCGAGCGGATCGGCGGCGGCCCTGCGCGGCCGTCCCATCCAGAACGAGGACGGCACGATCCCGTCGTGGGCACAGCGTTCCGCGCACTTCGCCGAACCCGCACGCCCCCGTGGTTCCTTCGTCGACCGCCCCCTCGGTGCCGCGACGCAGGCCACCGGTGGTCCGAAGAAGTCGGCGAAGGGTTTCGCCCCGGCGGATCTGCTCGACCGCCTGCTCCCGAAGGGCCCCGTGCCCGACAACCCGCAGGACCGCATCGTCGCCTATGCACCCCTGGCGATGGCGGCGATGATCGCGGTGATCCTGGTGGCGTTGCTCGTCGCCGTCATCATCGCGCTGGTCGTCTGATCTGCGCCGGCTGCGCAGTCCTCGTCGATGATTTCGCTCGCGAGCGACGAGAACTGCACGCCGCCGGCATCGGCACGACGAGCACCGGTCACGCTCAGTCGATGCGGCGGCGGTGTGCCCAACGGGTCAGCGCGTTGCGGTTCGACTGCTGCGTCTTGCGCAACACGTTCGACGCGTGCGTCTCGACGGTCTTCACCGAGATCACGAGTTCCTCGGCGATCTCACGGTAGGTGTAGCCGCGAGCGAGCAGGCGCAGCACCTCGAGTTCCCGCGGCGTCAGCGAGTCGAGCTCGGGATCGAGGGGCGGTTCCGGCGCGGCCGACCGGCCGGTGAACGAGTCGAGCACGAAACCGGCCAGACGCGGACTGAACACGGCGTCTCCCCCTGCGACCCGCCGGACGGCGTCGGCCAGATCCGGACCGGAAATCGTCTTCGTCACGTACCCGCGGGCGCCGGCGCGGATGACGGCAATGACGTCCTCGGCTGCGTCGGACACGCTGAGCGCCAGGCAGACCGGCCCGTCCGGGATCCGCTGGAGGACGGCGACGCCGCCGCCGTCGGGCATGTGGACGTCGAGGAGCACGACATCCGGCTTGGTCGCCTCGATCCCGGCGACGGCCTCGGCGACTCCCCCGGCCTCGCCGACGATCTCCATGTCGGCCTCGCGCCCCAGTTCGGCGCGCACTCCGGAGCGGAAGACCGCATGGTCGTCCACCAGGAAGACACGATAGGGACGGTTGTTCTCGGTGGCATCGGACGATGTCGCCGGAATCGAAGTCACTGTGTCTGCTCCTCGGGGTGGGGGTCGTTCACCCCCCACTCTAAGGTCGACTCGGTGTCCTGTTCGCGTTCGGTCTCCGTCCGGCCGGCGCGCGGTGCATGGATGCGCACCTCGGTTCCCTTTCCGGGACTCGACTTCACGACCGTCCGGCCGCCGCGACGTTCGATGCGCGCCCGGATCGACTTGGCCAGACCCTGCCGATCGGCCGGCACCTCGTCGGGATCGAATCCGACGCCGCGATCGCGCACGAACACGCTCACCTGATGCGGTTCCACCTCCGCGAAGAGGTCGACGCTGTCCACCCCGGCGTGCTTGGCGGCGTTGACGAGAGCCTCGCGGGTCGCGCCGAGCACGGCGGTCGCGGCCTCGGGGGTCAGATCGCTGTCATCCGGCGCGACGTCACCGACGATGACGGGTTGAACGGACAGACCGTACTGGTCCTCCACCTCACCGGCGATGGTGCGCAGCGTCTCGGCGAGCGAGGTGCTCGGCGTCTCGTCCCCACCGAACAGCCAGCGGCGCAGTTCGCGTTCCTGGCTGCGCGCCAGTCGCACGACCTCTTGCTGGTCGCCGGCCTGCTTCTGGATGAGCGCGAGGGTCTGGAGTACCGAGTCGTGCAGGTGCGACGCGATCTCCTCGCGCTCCTCGTTGCGCACCCGGGCGGCACGCTCGGTCTCGAGGGCACGCCACATCCGGATCCACAGCGGCACCGACAGCAGGGCGGCACCGACCAGCGTGACCACCACGGCGACCAGCGACGAGCGCAGCGCCGCGACGTCGACCTGCGCGATGACCATCACTCCGAGTCCGGTGACGACGAGGGTCAGGCCGCCGAGTACGCGGGCCCATGTGAGGACCGTCGGATGTGCGGGCAGACCGAGTACCGATCGGGGGCCTTCGACGTCGAATTCACGCCATACGAGCGCCGCACCGACGACCACCACGACGATCGGCAGCACCACCCCGGCGGCACCACCACTGAACAGCCACGAAAGACCCACCGCCAGGCCGATACCCATGAAGGCGAGGCCGATGGCTCGGCGCCGTTCGGGGCCGGTGGGGCGATCGGTGTCGGAGCCCGGGGGCACGAACATCCACAGCAAGCCGTAGGCCGCGATCCCGGCCCCGCCGAGGGCGGCGAGCACTGTGAACGCGACCCGCACCTTGGTGGCGTCGATGCCGAGATGGTCGGCGACACCGCCGGCCACACCGCCCACGATGCGACCGCCCACCCGTCGTTCGAGGCGGGGAACGGTCACGGGTAATCCAGGTACCGGTTGCACACCTCGATACTGGCACGGAGATCGCCGGCCCGGCATCGGGGACGAACCCTGATGTCCGGGTTCCGATCGGGCCCTCGGAAATCAGGGTTGGTCCCTGATGTGCCGCGCGCGGAAGCCCAGCAGGATGGGTGCCATGGACACGAGGAGCTTTCAGGACCAGGTGGCGGACATGTGGCGGACCCGCCCCGTGCGTCTGCCGAAGGAGGGGCACATCGCGGGTGTGTGCTCGGGTATCGGAGTGCGCTACGGCGTCGATCCCGTGCTGATCCGTGTCGTCTTCGTCGCGTCGGCGCTGTTCGGCGGTGGCGGTCTCGTCCTCTATCTGGCCGCCTGGCTGATGTTCCCCCGTCACGGCGACCAGGTCTCCTCGCTCGAATCGCTCGTCGGGCGGGGTGCGAGCTCGGACTCGACCACCAAGGTCGTCGTACTCCTCGTGGCCCTGGCGATCGCGGCGGGTGCCATCGGTCCGGTGGGTGCGGGTTCGGGCGGTTCCGGATTCATCGGAACGCTCCTGCTGCTCGGCGGTTGGTGGCTGCTCTATCAGCGGCGTCCCGAACCGCCGGTGCTGCCGGCGCCCGAGGGAACCTCCTTCCCCACCCAGGCGGCCTTTCCTCAGCCTCCGGTGACGAACGCGTACTGCTCCCCGTGGGGCGCACACACCGGTGCATGGCACATGCAGGCGGGTCCGGCGGCCACGACGACACCGGGCGGAGAGGCAGCCGGCACAAAGACAACCAGCACAGCGGCAACCCCGCCTGCGCAGACCACCGACGCGACGGAGGTCCTGAGCACCACCGACGCCTCGGACACCCCTGCTTCGGGCACCGATTCCACAGCGCCCACCGAGACGACTGAGAGGAAGACGTCCCCGATGCCCGACCTACGCAAGGACACCGACCGCAAGGACACCGACCGCAAGGACACCGACCTTCCGCTCCCGGATGTCGACGCGCTCTCCCCCCACCGTTCGGCACCGCCGGCATGGGATCCCCTCGGGGTCGCCCCGTTCGCGTGGGACCTGCCCGAACCCACACCGACACACCAACCTGCGGTCGTCACGAACCGCCGTTCGCGCCTGACCACCACGGTCCTCGGTCTGGCCGTCATCGCCGCTGCCGTGACCGGCGCGCTCGGTGCCGCCGCCGACCTGGCCTGGGTGACCCCCGCCCGGGTGGGTGCCGCGGCCCTCGCGGTCGTCGGTCTGGGCCTGCTGATCGGCGCGTTCCTGCACCGCGGGCACGGACTGCTCGTCGTCACCGGCCCCCTCCTCGGATTCGTCGTCCTCGCCTCGATCGCCGGCCCGGTCGACACCTCCAACTGGGGCGACCGGACCTGGGCTCCGACCAGTACCGATCAGCTCGAGTCCGAATACAGCTTCCAGTTCGGGGCGATGACCCTCGATCTGCGGGGACTCGAACTCACCGAGGACCGCACGGTGCAGGTCGACGGCCGGTTCGGCAGCGTCGAGGTGCTGTTGCCGGAGAACCTGGACGTCCGCGCCGACTGCACGGTCGGTCCCGGTGAGATCAGGGGATGCCCCGCCCCCGGCATCGACGGTGGTGCCGACGGAGTCGACGACGGGCCGGTCCTGGACCTGAACGCGAACATGGAATTCGGATCTCTGGAGGTGCGTCGTGGCTGATCACGAAACCGGAACACACACCGAGGATCGGACCGAGCGCACCCGCAAGGGACCGTCGCTCCTGCTCCTGCTCGCCGCACTGGCAGCGCTGGTCGTGAGCGGATGGGCCATGATCGGGCCGTTCTCCGTCGAGTTCCTCGCCGCCGTCGACCTCGGATGGGTCCTGGTGGGCGCGGCCCTGCTGATCGGAGCGGTGCTGGTCTTCCTCCCCAACCGCCGGAGATAACCACCCCCACCTACGCGACGTCCCCCGGACCTGACCGGTCCGGGGGACGTCGTCTCACCGCTTACGGCGAGCGGAAATCACTCCCACTCGATCGTTCCCGGGGGCTTGCTCGTCACGTCGAGCACCACTCGGTTGACCTCCGCCACCTCGTTGGTGATACGAGTGGAGATCCGCTCGAGGGTCTCGTAGGGCAGGCGCGTCCAGTCGGCGGTCATCGCGTCCTCGCTGGAGACCGGACGCAGCACGATCGGGTGTCCGTAGGTGCGGCCGTCGCCCTGCACGCCCACGCTGCGGACGTCGGCGAGCAGCACGACCGGGCACTGCCAGATCTGTCCGTCGAGGCCGGCGGAGGTGAGTTCCTCGCGGGCGATCGAGTCGGCGCGGCGCAGGATCTCGAGGCGTTCGCGGGTGACCTCACCGATGATGCGGATGCCGAGGCCGGGGCCGGGGAACGGCTGGCGGCCGACGATCTCCTCGGGCAGACCGAGCTGACGTCCGACCGCGCGCACCTCGTCCTTGAACAGCAGGCGCAGCGGCTCGACGAGCTCGAACTCGAGGTCCTCGGGAAGTCCACCGACGTTGTGGTGGCTCTTGATGTTCGCGGTGCCGGAACCGCCGCCGGACTCCACGACGTCCGGGTACAGGGTGCCCTGCACGAGGAACTTCACGGTCTCGCCCTTGTCGGCACCCTCGCCGAGCACCTCGGAGACCGCGCCCTCGAAGGAACGGATGAACTCGCGGCCGATGATCTTGCGCTTGGTCTCGGGGTCGGTGACGCCGGCGAGCTCGCGCAGGAAGGTCTCGGATGCGTCGACGGTGACCAGACGGGCACCCGTCGCGGCGACGAAGTCCTTCTCGACCTGCTGCCGTTCGCCCTCGCGCATGAGGCCGTGGTCGACGAACACACAGGTCAGGCGGTCGCCGATGGCGCGCTGCACCAGCGCGGCCGCCACGGCGGAGTCGACGCCGCCGGACAGGCCGCAGATGGCACGACCGTCGCCGATCTGCTCGCGGACCTGCTCGACGAGCGCGTCGGCGATGTTCGCTGCAGTCCAGTCGCCCGGGATTCCGGCGATGTCGTGCAGGAACCGGCTCAGCACCTGCTGGCCGTGGGGCGAGTGCAGCACCTCGGGGTGGTACTGGACACCGGCGAGGCGACGGGCGCGGTCCTCGAACGCCGCGACCGGGGCACCGGCGCTGGTCGCCGTGACCTCGAAGCCCTCGGGGGCCTCGGTGACGCCGTCGCCGTGGCTCATCCAGACGGGCTGCGTCTCGGGCAGACCGTCGTGCAGCACACCTCCGGAGACCGACAGCTCGGTGCGGCCGTACTCGCGCGAGCCGGTGTGCGCGACCGTGCCGCCGAGCGCCTGCGCCATCGCCTGGAAGCCGTAGCAGATGCCGAAGACGGGGACGTCGAGATCGAACAGCGTGGGATCGAGACGCGGTGCGCCCTCCTCGTACACGCTGGCGGGGCCACCGGACAGCACCACCGCGCGCGGGTTCTTCGCCGCGATCTCCTCGACACCGGCCGTGTGGGGCACGACCTCCGAGTAGACGTTGGCCTCACGAACGCGCCGAGCGATCAGCTGCGCGTACTGAGCTCCGAAATCGACGACGACGACCGGTCTGGACTGCTGGCTTTGCGACGACACCCGAACAGTCTAAGCGGCCGCGCCGGGTGTTCCCGACGCGGCCGCTCATCCGATCACTTCCGGGTCGCTACGCGACGCCGCTGTGCTTGACCTCGACGACCGGCAGTCGCAACGCACCGGGTGCGTCGACGGGCACCACGGGGTTCTTCGGTTCGATCGGCGCGATACGACGGTAGGGCTGTCCCTGCTCGGGACGCTGGTCGTCCTCACCCTTGTTGGGCCACAACGACGCAGCGCGTTCAGCCTGCGCCGCGATCGTGAGCGAGGGGTTCACACCGAGGTTCGCGGAGACCGCGGCGCCGTCGACGACGCTCAGCGTCGGGTAGCCGTGGACGCGGTGGTACGGATCGATGACCCCGTGGTCACGATCGGATCCGATCACGGCGCCACCGAGGAAGTGTGCGGTGAGCGGAATGTTGAAGATCTCACCCCACGTGCCGCCCGCGACACCGTCGATCTTCTCGGCGATGCGGCGCGTGGCCTCGTTGCCGGCCGGGATCCAGGTGGGATTCGGCTGCCCGTGGCCCTGTTTGCTCGTGACCTTGCGGCGGCCGAACACACCCTTGGTCGTGTAGGTGGTGATGGAGTTGTCGAGGTTCTGCATCACCAGCGCGATGATGGTGCGCTCGCTCCACCGGTGCACCGAGAGCATCCGCAGCATCTTCACGGGGTTCCGCACGACCTGCCCGAGGAACTTCACCCAGCGCGGGGTGCGTCCGTCGCCGTCGGTCATGAGGGTCTGCAGCAAGCCCATCGCGTTCGATCCCTTGCCGTACCGCACGGGTTCGATGTGCGTGTCGGGGGTGGGGTGGAACGACGACGTGATCGCGACGCCCTCGGTGAGCTTCAGATCGGGATCGATCCGCATCTTCCCGGCGCCGACGATCGATTCGGAGTTGGTGCGGGTCAGTTCGCCGACCTTGTCGGACAGTTCGGGCAGCGCACCGGTGTCCTTGAGGTGGTGCAGCAGGTGCTGCGTGCCCCACGTTCCGGCGGCAAGGACGACGTGCGCGGCCGTGTAGGTGCGCCGCCGCTTGCGGACCCACGCGCCGGTGCGTTCGGTGATCACGTCCCAGGTGCCGTCGGCGGCCTGACGGAGATCGGTGACGGTGGTCAGCGGGACGATCTCGGCTCCCGCCCGCTCGGCGAGACCCAGATAGTTCTTCACGAGGGTGTTCTTGGCACCGTGGCGGCATCCCGTCATGCACTCACCGCACTCGATGCAGCCGGTGCGGTCGGGACCCACGCCACCGAAGTAGGGATCGGCGACCGTGCGGCCGGGTTCGCCGAAGAACACGCCCACGGGCGTCTGGATGAAGGTCTCGCCGACGCCCATGTCGTCGGCCACCGACTTGATCACCTTGTCGGCGTCGGTCATCCGGCCGTACTGCACCACGCCGAGCATCCGCTTCGCCTGGTCGTAGTACGGGCTCAGTTCGTCCTGCCAGTCGGTGATGTGCGCCCACTGGCGGTCCTCGAAGAACGGCGCCGGAGGCTTGTACAGGGTGTTCGCGTAGTTCAGCGACCCGCCGCCCACGCCGGCACCGGCGAGGATCAGGCAGTCGCGCAGCAGGTGCACGCGCTGAATGCCGAAGCAGCCGAGCTTGGGCGCCCAGAGGAAGCGGCGCAGGTCCCAGCTGGTCTTCGCGAAGTCGGCGTCGGCGTAGCGGCGACCGGCCTCGAGCACGCCGACCTTGTAGCCCTTCTCCACGAGGCGCAACGCCGTGACGCTCCCACCGAAACCCGATCCGATGATCAGGACGTCGTAGTCCGTGACCCGTTGCTTACCCATGGAACCTCCAGCGGCGAGAGTTGTTACCGGCAAGTATGCACTTCGGCGGTGTGACTACAGGCACAGCCCCAACTCTACCCGTTACGTGGAGTTGCACGAAAACGAAGTGTGAGAAAAATCGATGGCCGGTCACCGCGTCCTGCGACGCTGTGACCGGCCATCGGGATGTACCGGGAAGGTCCTTATCCGCGGACCGACAGACCGACCTTCTGGAATTCCTTCAGATCGGAGTATCCGGCCTTCGCCATCGATCGACGCAGGCCGCCCACAAGATTGAGCGAACCGGAGGGGTCATCGGACGGGCCGAACAGCACCCGGTCGAGGCCCGGTCGCCCGTCCTCGGCGACCCGGACCGCAGCGCCGCGCGGCATCGACGGATGCCCGGCCACGGACGGCCAGTACCAGCCCTTACCCGCGGCCTCCTCGGCGAGAGCCAGGGGCGCGCCGAGCACCACCGCGTCGGCGCCGCACGCGATCGCCTTCGCGAGGTCGCCGGCGTTCTCGATGTCGCCGTCGGCGAGCACGTGGACGTAACGGCCCCCGGTCTCGTCGAGGTAGTCGCGCCGGGCCGCAGCGGCGTCGGCGATGGCCGTGGCCATCGGGATGCCGATACCGAGCGAGGAGGACGTGGTGGTCGCCTGCTTCGTGGAGCCGAAGCCGACGATGACACCGGCCGCACCCGTGCGCATCAGATGCAGCGCGGTGCGGTGGTCGCTGACACCACCGGCGATGACCGGCACGTCGAGCTCCGAGATGAACGTCTTGAGGTTCAGCGGCTCGTCCTCACCGTGGGCCACATGCTCGGCCGAGATGATGGTGCCCTGGACGACGAGGAGATCGATGCCCGCCTTCACGAGCTCGGGCGTGAGGGCGCGCGCATTCTGCGGGCTGACGCGGACCGCGGTGGTCACCCCGGCATCCCGCACCTGCGCGACGGCCGCGGCCAGCAGATCGCCCTGCAGCGGAGCCATGTGCAGTTCCTGCAGGTAACGGACGGCTGCGCGCGGATCCGTGCTCGCGATCTCCGCGAGACGGGTGACGACGGCGTCGACATCGGCATGACGACCCCACAGGCCCTCGCCGTTGATGACACCGAGACCGCCGGCCTTGCCCAGCTCGATCGCGAAGGTGGGCGACACCAGCGCGTCGGTGGGGTGCGCCAGCACCGGGATGTCGAAACGGTAGGCGTCGATCTGCCAGGCCGTCGACACCTCCTTCGACGACCGCGTCCGGCGCGACGGGACGATGTCGACGTCGCCCAGCTCGTACGTACGTCGGGCCGTGCGACCCATGCCGATTTCAACGAGGTCGCGCACGCGCGCCCCTTTCTCCTCTTGGACGATGCTCCCGTCCTATTCGGAACGGGACCCTGCTGCGAACGCGAAAACTACCGGACCACGTAGTTCGGTGCCTCGGCAGTGATCGTGATGTCGTGCGGGTGGCTCTCCTTGAGGCCGGCGGCGGTGATCTGCACGAACTGCGCCTCCTGCAGTTGCTCGATCGTCGTCGCGCCGGCGTAACCCATCGCTGCGCGCAGGCCACCGATGAGCTGGTGCGTGACCTGCTGCAGCGGGCCGCGGAACGGCACGCGTCCCTCGATGCCCTCGGGCACGAGCTTGTCCTCGGAGAGCACGTCGTCCTGGAAGTAGCGGTCCTTCGAGTACGACTTGGCCTCGCCGCGGCTCTGCATCGCGCCCAGCGAGCCCATGCCGCGGTAGCTCTTGAACTGCTTGCCGTTCACCAGGATCAGCTCACCCGGGGACTCCGTGGTGCCGGCGAGCAGCGAACCGAGCATCGCGGTGGACGCACCGGCCGCCAGAGCCTTGGCGACGTCGCCGGAGAACTGCATACCGCCGTCGGCGATGACCGGCACGCCGTGGGCGCGCGCCACCGTGGACGCCTCGAGGATCGCCGTGATCTGCGGCGCGCCGACACCCGCGACGACACGCGTGGTGCAGATCGAGCCGGGGCCGATACCGACCTTGACCGCGTCGACGCCGGCGTTGATGAGCGCCTCGGTGCCCTCGCGGGTCGCGACGTTGCCACCGATGATCTGCACGCGGTCGCCGACCTCGCTCTTGAGCTTCGAGATCATCGACAGCACGTTGGCCGAGTGGCCGTGGGCGCTGTCGACGACGAGAACGTCGGCTCCGGCATCGACCAGCGTCATGGCGCGGGTCCAGGAGTCGTCGCCGACGCCCACGGCGGCACCGACGAGCAGACGGCCGTCGCGGTCCTTCGTGGCGTTGGGGTGCTGCTCGGTCTTGACGAAGTCCTTGACGGTGATCAGGCCGGTGAGCTTGCCCTGACCGTCGACGATCGGCAGCTTCTCGATCTTGTGGCGACGCAGGAGACCGAGCGCGGCCTCAGCGGTGACGCCTTCGCGGGCCGTGACCAGCGGAGCCTTCGTCATGACCTCGGCGACCGGGCGGTTCTGGTCGACCTCGAAGCGCATGTCGCGGTTGGTGATGATGCCGACGAGCTGACCCTCGTCGTCGGTGACCGGCAGACCCGAGATGCGGAATCGCGCGCACTTCGCGTCGACCTCGGCCAGCGTGTCGGTCGGCTTGCAGGTGACGGGATCGGTGACCATGCCGGCCTCCGACCGCTTGACGGTCTCGACCTGCGCGGCCTGCACCTCGGTGGGCATGTTGCGGTGCAGCACGCCCATACCACCGGCCCGGGCCATCGCGATGGCCATGCGGGACTCGGTGACGGTGTCCATCGCGGAGCTGACCAGCGGGATCCGCAGGCGGATCTCGCGGGTGAGCTGACTCGACGTGTCGACCTGACTCGGGACGACGTCGGAAGCCGCGGGAAGCAGCAGCACGTCGTCGAAGGTCAGACCCAGCATTGCGACCTTGTTCGGGTCGTCACCGCCGGTGTGCACGCGCCCTCCGGTACTACTCATGCGGTTCGGACCCTCCGTGACAGTCGATGGGAGCGGACGGCAGAACCGCCCGACAGCAGGAATGAATGAAGGCTGTGCGCGCTCGTCGCACCGACGGGCGGTTGGAGAGCGGCACGCACCCCTTCATGTTATCTGTTCGGGGAACAAGCTCGGCTCCCACCCTGTTCCCCGATGTTCGTCACATCACCCCGTGTGATTTCACGGCGTGTCCCCTGGCGACCGCTGGCGCAGACCCCCTCGGTCTGCGTACCGTGGAGTCGTGCGTGATCAGTTGCCTCCCGGACTCCCACCGGACCCGTTCGCAGGAGACCCCGACGATCCGTCCGCAGCACTGGACGCGATCGAGCCGGGCCAGCCCCTGGATCCTGCGGAGCGGCTCGCGGTGGAAGAGGACCTCGCAGACCTGGCCGTCTACGAGGCGCTGTTGGCTCCCCGCGGCGTCCGCGGACTCGTGGTGTGCTGCGAGGACTGCCACCAGGACCACTACCACGACTGGGACATGCTGCGGGCGAACCTGCTGCAGCTGCTCGTCGACGGCACCGTCAGACCGCACGAGCCCGCCTTCGATCCGTCCCCCGACGCCTACGTCACCTGGGACTACTGCCGCGGCTACGCGGACGCGTCCATGAACGAGGCTCTTCCCGTCGACCCCTACGGTCTGGATTCCTGACCGACCGTTCCCCACGCGGACCACGCATCACGTCACTTCCACGAACGACCCGGGCCCCACAGCACATGCTGCCGGGCCCGGGTCGTTCTGTACTTCTAGCCGCCTTCCGAAGTGGTCACGGACCCCGGAGCGAAATCTGCTCCCGGTCCGTCCTGCGTCGACCGCGGCGACGATGCCGTCGTCGTCGGAGCGGGAGTCGGGGAAGAAGCCGAGGTCGACGGAGGAGCCTCGCTGGGCACCGACGGACCCGGCGTGCTCGACGGGGGCGGTGGCGCGGTCTGCGACGGCGTCGTGGTGTTCGAAACCGGAGGCGGCGGCGCTTGCAGGATGGTCGGATCCACCGTCGTGGAAGTGGGCGGCACGGTCGTGCCGGTTTCCGCACCGGTCGTCGGGGCAGGCTGCTGCCCATCCGTGCCGGGCGTCGTGACCGGCGGGGGCACGACGGCACCGGGAACCACCGGCACCTCGGGTGCCACCGGCGCTGCCGGCGGCGGAGGCACCTGCGGCACCAACCGGCCGAGTTCCTCGGCGAGGCGTTGCACCCAGTCGCCGAGCGCATCGCGCTCCTCCGCGTCCCGGACGTCGCCCGAACGGGACTCCGCGGACGTCAGCAACTCGCGTGCTTCCTCCGTGTTGCCCTCGGCGATGAGTTGTTCGGCACGCTCCAGGGTCGATGTGGTGTCGATCCGGGCCTCGGTGGATTGCGCCTGCTCACTGAACACGACCTGCTTGACGCCCCACAACGGGTCGCCGGGCTCGGCGCCGTAGGACACGGCGGTCGCGCTGCCGACGGCGATGGCGACGAGCGCTGCTGCACCTGCGAGCGGACGGAGCAACCGGAGTTGCCCCTTCGATCTCGGGCGCAGAGGGGTGACCTCCGGGGCCCGAGCGAGCGTTTCCCGTGTTCCCAGTTCCCGGTGGACGGCGGCGACCACTTCGTCGAGGTCGGGGCCGGCGGGCATCGGTTCGGCGAGGATCTCTGCACGCCAGTCGGCGAGCAGAGTGGCGAGTTCGTACTCCTCGTTGTCCTTCGTCTCGACGAGCCCGTTACCGGAGATCGCATCGATCAGCGCGTCGTCACGACGCACGGCGGCGAGGTCCACGGAGGTTTCGTCGTCGGGAAACTCGTCGTCGAAGCCGTCGCCCGAGAAACGCCCCCTACCCATTCCGCTCACCTGCTCTCGTGACTTCCTTCTTGAGTCTCGCGATGGCCCGGTGCTGGGCCACCCTGATCGCTCCTGCAGTACTACCCACTGCTGCGGCCGTCTCCTCGGCCGACAATCCCATGACGAGACGGAGGATGAGGATCTCGCGCTGCTTCTCCGGGAGGATGCCCAGCAGCTGCTTCATCTGCCGGCCCGCCTCGGAGTTGATCGCGTATTCCTCGGGGCTGTCGTCGAGCGACATCACCTCCGGCACATCCGCCACGGGTTCCGCGCGGTTGCGCGCCGCACTGCGGTGCGCGTCGGCGACCTTGTGAGCAGCGATCCCGTACACGAACGCCATGAAGGGGCGGCCTTGGTCCTGATATCTCGGCAAAGCGGTCATCACGGCCAGGCACACCTCCTGTGCAACGTCGTCTGCAGAGAGCTGGCCGCGCTCTGCAGATCCGACCCGTGCGCGGCAGTACCGCACGACGAGGGGTCGGACACTTGCAAGAACCTGAGCGAGAGCCGCCCGGTCGCCTTGCGCAGCCGCAGCAACCGCGGAGTCCAACTCCTCACCCATAACAGTCATCGATTGCGCAAGTCCTGGCGTTACAGACGGCACCACCCCCCGGGCGGGCTTCCACCTGACCGTGGAACACCCCCAGAGTAACTACAACGACCGACCGGTCCGGTCACCCCCCGCGCGCGAATGGAACTCAGCAGGCAGACAAGGTCACGAAGCGACCCCCACGCCCCCTGATCACGGTCGCGCAGAAGTCACGGACGCGACCCGCATCGAGGTCACGGACGCGACCCGCATCGAGATCACGGACGCGACCCGCGTCTCTCCCTGCCCCCAGCCCGTCGAGGAGCATCGCCGCGGCCCATTGCAACGGAATGAGTTCGTGTTCCTCCGCGCGCGCGAGGACGTCGGCGGCCAGATCCATAGCCGGACCATGGTCGGGCAGTCCGGTCAAAGAGGCCGACCGAACGAGGTCCGACTTCACGGAGTGCCGGATCGATCCGAATCCGTCCGCAAGTTCCACCGCGCGGTCCGCCCGGCTGCGCGCACGGGTGAAGTCGCCTGCCGCGAGAGCGGATTCGGCCCCGACCCATGCGAGACGGATCCGCTGTCGCACGAAGGCCTTCTCCCCCGCTTCCGATTCGGCAGCGTCGAGAGCGGCTGCGCATCGGTCGAGCAGCGACCCGCACACCGCGAGACGGCCCCGCCCGAGCGCATCGGCCGCCAACCCCGTGGCAGCGTCACACCATGCAGCGACAACATCGACGTCGCGCCGTGCGGCGACAGTGCCGACGTCGCGCCGTGCGGCGACAGTGCTCCCGGAGCTGGTTCGCAGAGACCCCGCCTCCGCGAGAGCACGTCCGTCCAGGACGGCGGCCGCGCGATGTCCGCCCAACTGACGGAGAAGGGAGGCCTCGGTGCTCGCTCCGAACGACGACCACACTCCTCCGGTTCCACACACTCGGGCCAGCTCGGCCCGCGCGGCGGCGTAACGTCCCTGCCCACCGAGCGCGACGGCCCGCAACCAGTTCTGTTCGGGTCCGTGCGCCGCAGGGAGCGGATGTGCCCCCGGGGACGAGCCGAAGGCCGCGGCGACCAGGATCGCGTGGCGGTCGGACGGTGTCGGTGCCGTGTGCCGGCGGGCGTCGGAATGTGCCATCGCGGAATCATCGCACCAGCGGATACCGACGATACGCGGGGCTCCGGGCCGACGCCGGGCATTTGTCGGAGAGAAATTATCACCGCGAGCGCAAATAGTCTCGATGATTGGAACGCAGGGATGCACAGAAGACATTTCCGAACATTTTGTTAAACATCGAGTTAAAACATGCGTGGTGCATGTATGGTGCCGCCCCCGACCCCCGAGGCCGAGTCGGAGTCCGCATCCAGCCGCCGAAAGGCCGGGTTACCAGCGAGTAAGGGACCTTTTGCCCACGTCGGGAGCATAAGATACCCCGGATCACCCCCGCCCGCAGCGCACAGGCACGACTCCTCACGAAAGTAAATATTTCCGCGGTTAAATCTTGGCTGTTCGGTTATGGACTATCCCACTCATCGAAAACATTGACGACGAATCGATACAGATCCTACGGTGAGTTTGTTTGATTCGGATCACAGCGGGAATCCCGATGTGTCCACGGTCCGCTCGCACAATTCACGCGAGCTTGCTGCAAAGGAGTGCCACATGCCCGCACCACACACACTGCCCGGCCCCAACGCGGACCTCTGGGATTGGCAGATGCACGGTAAGTGTCGTGGTGTGGACTCCTCGGTGTTCTTCCACCCCGACGGAGAGCGCGGTCGTGCCCGCGCCCAGCGGGAGAACCGCGCGAAGGAGCTGTGCCGCACCTGCCCCGTGCTGGCCCGTTGCCGCGACCACGCCCTCGCCGTCGCCGAGCCGTACGGCATCTGGGGCGGCATGTCGGAGACCGAGCGGGAGATGTACACGAGGCAACGACGGCGGAAGGTCGCTGTGTGAGGCGGTCGCCCGCCCCGTGACGGTACGACCGGGAGGCCGGTTGGAGGAGTTGCGTCGATACGACGAAGGCCCCGCAGGGAATGCGAACATTCCTTGCGGGGCCTCGCTGTATTCGTGCCGTCCGGAACGACTTTCACGTCCGGCTCGACCTACGGACCCGCCGGGCGGCGGGTCCGCGGCCCTGACCGGTCGCTCAGTGCGCGTGACCGTGGCCGTGCCCGGCCTCGGCCTCTTCCTCCGGCTTGTCGACGACGGCGCTCTCGGTGGTGAGCACCATGCGTGCGACCGACGCGGCGTTGACGACGGCGGAACGCGTCACCTTCACCGGGTCGACGACGCCCTCGGCGACGAGGTCGCCGTAGGAGAGGGTCGCGGCGTTGAAGCCCTTACCCGTCTCCTCGACCTTGCTCACGACCACCGCACCGTCGATGCCGGCGTTCGTGGCGATCCAGTACAGCGGCGCGGTGAGCGCGGTGCGCAGCGCGGCGACGCCCGTGGCGGCGTCGCCGGAGAGGGACGCCTGGAGCTCTTCGAGCGAGCGTGCGGCCTGTACGAGAGCCGACCCGCCACCGGGGACGATGCCCTCCTCGATGGCCGCCTTCGCGGCGTTGACTGCGTCCTCGACGCGGAACTTGCGCTCCTTGAGGTCCGTTTCGGTCGCCGCACCCACACGGATGACGGCGACGCCACCGGCGAGCTTCGCGAGGCGCTCTTCGAGCTTTTCGCGGTCCCAGTCGGACTCGGTGGCCTCGATCTCACGACGCAGCTGAGCGGCGCGCGCCTCGATGTCCTCGGCGGTACCGGCACCGTCGACGATCGTGGTGCTGTCCTTCGTGACGACGACGCGGCGGGCCGAGCCGAGCAGGTCGAGTCCGGCCTCCTTGAGGGACAGACCCAGATCGGAGTTGATGACCGTACCCGCGGTGACGACGGCGAGGTCTTCGAGGAAGGCCTTCCGGCGATCACCGAAGTACGGAGCCTTGACGGCAACGGCCTTGAGGGTCTTGCGGATCGCGTTGACCACCAGGGTCGACAGCGGCTCGCCCTCGATGTCCTCGGCGATGATCAGGACCGGCTTGCCGGACTCTGCGATCTTCTCGAGGAGCGGGAGGAAGTCGGGAAGCGAGCTGATCTTCTCGCGGTACAGCAGGACGAGCGCGTCCTCGAGGACAGCTTCCTGCGCGTCGATGTCCGTGATGAAGTAGGGCGACAGGAAGCCCTTGTCGAACTGCACGCCCTCGGTGACGACCAGTTCGGTGCTCAGCGTGGAGGATTCCTCGACGGTGACGACACCGTTCTTCCCGACGCGGGTCAGCGCCTCGCCGACCATCTCACCGATCTCCTCGTCGCGCGAGGACACGGTAGCGACCTGCGCGATGGCGGTCTTGCCCTCGACGGGAGTGGCGGCAGCGAGCAGAGCCTCGCTCACCTTGTCCGCACCCTGGGCGATACCGGCACCGAGCGCGATCGGATTGGCGCCTGCGGCAACGTTCTTCAGGCCGGCCTTGACGAGCGCCTGGGCGAGAACGGTCGCGGTGGTGGTGCCGTCACCCGCGACATCGTTGGTCTTGGTCGCGACACTCTTGACGAGCTGGGCGCCGAGGTTCTCGAACGGATCCTCCAGCTCGATCTCACGGGCGATGCTCACACCGTCGTTCGTGACGGTGGGACCACCGAAGGCCTTGGCGAGCACGACGTGCCGGCCACGCGGGCCGAGCGTCACCTTGACGGCGTCGGCCAGCTGGTCGACACCGCGCTCGAGAGCCCGCCGCGCGGTCTCGTTGAACTCGATTTGCTTGGACATGTTCTGCGACTACTCCTGGACTCGGATGTTCCCCAACGTATTCCGCCCCGGGTCCGAAACGGGACACCGGGGCGGAATGCAAGCGGCCTACTTGGCGACGACAGCCAGGACGTCGCGCGCAGACAGGATCAGGTACTCCTCGCCGGCGTACTTGATCTCGGTTCCGCCGTACTTGCTGTAGATGACGACGTCGCCTTCCTTGACGTCCAGCGGGATGCGCTTGTCGCCATCTTCGTCCCAGCGGCCGGGTCCGACGGCGACGACGGTGCCCTCCTGGGGCTTCTCCTTCGCCGTGTCCGGGATGACCAGGCCGGAGGCAGTCGTCGTCTCGGCCTCGTTGGCCTGGACGAGGATCTTGTCCTCGAGCGGCTTGATGTTCACGCTCGCCACGATGAGCCCTCCACTTTCAGGGGTAATGGGGTCCGAGAACCGGTGTTCTCGGACACGGGTGTGTTCAGTCATCACGGTGACTCCGCACGCGTCCCGTCGTCGCGGGTGCCGGGCCGGCGCTCGGTGTCACTAGCACTCTATACACGAGAGTGCCAGCGCTCAAGGGCAACGGGTGCAAACACGCCGACCTGCGTGGAACCCGACGTCATGTTACGGTTGAATAACGGAAACCCATGAGCGTGATCGTTCGGTGACCTCAGCCGAGGTAGGCCCTGGACGCCTGGTCGTCGATCACGCACGGAAGGTGAACAATGCCCACGTCGCTCGGCATCTCCGTCGGCGCCTCCGGCGCCGGCTCGGCCCTGCGCGTCGATGCTGCACACGCGCCCACAACGGAATTCCGCAGACTCGCCTCCGAGTCGCAGCCCGGGCGCGATCTCGGGGATCTCGTCTTCGACGCCGTCTCGCTCACGTCTCCTCGCGGAACCGCCCGCGGAGCCGACAGTCCCGCCATCATCACGGTCGCATACCGCACCGAGGAACAGGCGCACGAGATCCGCACGGCCGCCGAGCGGACGGGCCACATGGTCCGCCTCGTTCCAGAGACCACCGCCGCCCTCGAGTATCTCTACACAGTGGGGGTCCGTCGCGAACCCGGCGCGATCGCGCTCGTGGACATCGGAGCCACCGGCACGACCGTCTCCGTCCTCGACCGCGAGACCGGCACCCTGCTGCGGTCCGCACGTACCGAGACCGTCGGCGGCGACGCCCTGACCGCACGTGTGCTCGATCATGTCCGCAACGCCACCGAGCGGATGCGCACCCGGAGGCAGATCGACCCCGGCCTGCTGGCGGCCCGGTGCCAGGGCGCCCAGGAGGCACTCTCCTCGGCGACGACGACCCGCATCGACATCGCCGAGGCCGGTCCCGACGCGACGGTCACCCTCACCCGAGCGCAACTGGACGAACTGACGACCGATCTCGCCGACGAAGCGGCGGCGTTCACGCGGCGCATCTGCTCGAGCACCGATCCGGTCCCCGAGACCATGGCCCTCATCGGGGGCGCGGCCGCGTCCCCCGTCCTCGCCGCGGCGATCTCGGCGGAGTTCGACGGCGAGATCGTCACCGTCCCCGAACCGGGAGCGGCTGCCGCGATCGGTGCGGCACTGTCGGCCGATTCCCCGTCCTCGGTCGGATACACCGTGGTCGGCGCCCCGTCGCGCACCGGCAACCGGTCCTCGGGTCGTGTCTCCGGTGCGGTCGCCGGGCTCCTGGTGCTCAGTGCGATCATGGCCGGCTTCGCCACCCAGCACTTCACCGAACGCGACAGCAGCGACGCCCAGGTGTCGCCGCGTTTCACGAGCGGCGACGTCCCCACGCAGGAGGCCGGTCCCGGCGAGTCGGCCGTCCCGTCCCAGGACCCGCCGCCCGAACCCGTGACGTCCCGGAGCACCCGGGACGCACCCGCGCCGACGACGGTTCCCTGGCCGTTGCCGACCGTCGAGCACACCGTTCCGTCGACCCAAGATCCGTGGCCCACTGTGCCCGAGTCGTCGAGCACCACCGTGACGCCCACGCCGATCGATCAGGTGCCGACCCCCGGGTCGACAGCGGAGGAAGAGTCCGACCCGGACCGACCGTTCACGTCGCCGGATTCCGAGACCGCACCGAGGCCCGATCCCGACTCCACGGCTCCGGACTCCACGGCTCCGGACACGACCGCTCCGGACACCACGGCTCCCGACACGACGGCTCCCGACACCACCGAGCCGACCACACCGCCGGAGACGACGAGCCCTGCGCCCACCGATCCGGAGACGACCGAACCGAGCACCGGTGTGAGCCCGACACCCCCGTCGACCGAGACGCCGTCCGCGTCGTCCACCGGCGCATATCCGACCGACCTGTCCTCCACGATCGCGTCCGTCACGGAGGAGGGCACGACCGTGCCGTCCACCGGACAGACCACGACGGGGGAAACGACCACCGGGGAGACCACCACCGGATCCGGGACCTCGGAGATCGCCCCCACCTAGGCAGCGCGCCCTCCTCGGGTGGGGGTCGGTCGGGAAAGGTCAGGCCACGACCTGCGACACCGACACCGACAGGCCCGGATCCGTCGCAGCGCCCAGCGAGGACGGCTGCGCCCCCGCGGCGATGAGATGCGCGCCCAGCGACGCGATCATGACGCCGTTGTCGGTGCACAACTTCGGCCGCGGCACGCGCAGGGTAATACCCGCAGCAGTGCACCGTTCCTCGGCGAGTGCGCGCAACCGGCTGTTGGCGGTCGCTCCACCACCGAGGACGAGCGTGTCGACACCGAGATCCTGGGCGGCCCGCACAGCTTTCATGGTGAGCACGTCCGCCACCGCCTCCTGGAAGCCCGCGGCGACATCGGCGACCGGCACCGGCTCGCCCTCACGTTCCTTCGCTTCGACGAAGCGGGCCACCGCGGTCTTGAGACCGGAGAACGAGAAGTCGTGACGCGCGTCGCGCGGACCGGTCATACCCCGCGGAAAGACGACCGCGGAGGGGTCGCCCTGGCGGGCCAGCCTGTCGACCTCGGGACCGCCCGGATAACCGAGCCCCAGCAGTCGCGCGACCTTGTCGAAGGCCTCCCCGGCGGCGTCGTCGACGGTGGTGCCGAGTTCGACGATGGGTTTGCCGAGATGTTCGACGTGCAGCAGGTGGGTGTGACCACCGGAGACGAGCAGCGCCACGCAGGGCGGCATCGGTCCGTGCTCGAGGGTGTCGACCGCGACGTGGCCCGCGAGGTGGTTGATCGCGAAGAACGGCACGTTCCACGCTGCCGCGTAGGCCTTGGCGGCGGCGACACCGACGAGAAGTGCTCCCGCGAGACCCGGCCCGATGGTTACGCACACCGCGTCCGGCTTCTCGATCCCGGCCTCGTCGAGGGCGCGCCGCATCGTCGGCACCATGGCTTCGAGGTGGGCGCGGGATGCGATCTCCGGCACCACACCACCGAAGCGGGCGTGCTCGTCCACGCTCGACGCCACGGCGTCGGCCATCAGCTCGAGGGTGCCGTCACCCACCCAGCGGACGATGCCGACACCGGTCTCGTCGCACGAACTCTCGATGCCCATCACGACGGGGCGCTCGGGCAGCTCGAATCGGGGGCTGGTGGTGCTCACGCCGGTGACTCCTCTCGCGGATCCGGACGACGCATCGTGTACGCGTCCGCGCCGCTCGGCTGGTAGTAACGCTTCCTGGTTCCGACGATCTCGAAGCCCTCGCGCCGGTACAGGGCGATCGCCGCGTCGTTGTCGGTGCGCACCTCGAGGAAGACCGGCCCTCCCCAGCGGTCGGCGACGGCCAGCAACTCCCCCAGGAGGGCTCCGCCGATCCCCCGGCGGCGCGCCACGGGGTCCACACCGATGGTGTGCACCTCGGATTCGGGTTCGATGGCCGTACCGAGTCGCGCGAGTCCCGCGTAACCGATCAGCCGGCCCTGCGGGTCGCGGGCCGCGAAGTAGCGGTTGTGGGGCGAGGCCAGCTCCGAACGGAAGGCGTCGGCGCTCCACGGGTCGTCGCCGGGGAACAGGATCTGTTCGAGTTCGGCGCAGCGGGGTGCATCCTCGGGGCGCAGTGCGTCGATGACGACCGCGTTCTCTGCGGCCGTATTCTCCTCGGGTGTGGCGTTCATGCTCGGCGATTCGCGGTCTCCACCGCGTCGGGGCGGCGCAGGTACAGGGGCACGAGCGGCTCCGGTTCGGCGCCCGCGCGCAGGGCGTCGGCCGCGACTGTCACCAGGCCCGCCGGGGACGGCGTCTGCACGTCCACCGCCGGAAGGTCGAACAGCGCGACGTGCGACGACGAGCCCGCCACCCGCACCGACGGCTCGGCGGGCACGTCGGCGGGCTTGCGCACCTCGGGTCCTTCGACGCGGCGGCCGCCGGAATAGCGTGCCCAGTAGATCTCGCGACGACGGGCGTCGGTGACGACGAGCAGATCGTCGTCCGTACCGTGTTCCCGGTGGACGTCCGCGGCGATCGCGTCGAGGCTGCACACACCGTGCACGGGGATGCCGAGCGCATCACCGAAGGCCGCAGCAGTGGCCATGCCGACGCGGAGACCCGTGAACGGGCCGGGTCCGATGCCGACGACGATCGCGTCGAGATCGATGGGGGCAGCGCCGGCCTCGGCGAGGCATTCGAGGATTTGCGGAGTGAGGACTTCGGCGTGCGCTCGCGGATTGTCGAGCACGCGCGCAGCGACCGTCTCGGGTCGGGCATCGTCCCGACCGCGGTCGAGACGGACGACTCCCGAGGTCACGGCGGGGGTGGCGGTATCGACAGCGAGCACGAGCACGATGTACCAGCTTACCCCGCGCGACCTGCCCGGTCGGTGTGCAGTGACGGAAGCCACCGGCATGCGGACTGCCGGTGGCTCAGCCGATCCATTCCCACGAGGCACGGCGGACATCGGTGCCCGGGTCGCGCCGGAGCCGGACCCTCAGATGCCGTTCGGCGAGCTGTTCGACCAAGCCACCGCCCCATTCGACCACCACGACGGTGTCGGTCAGGTCGGTGTCGAGGTCGAGCGCGTCGAGTTCGTCGAGGGCGTTCGGTCCGTCGCCGAGACGGTAGGCGTCGACGTGGACGAGCCCGACCGGTTCGCGTCCCTCCGGACTACCGGGACGGTGTTCGCGGGCGATGACGAAGGTCGGGGAGGTCACGCGTCCCTCCACCCCGAGGCCGGCGGCGATTCCGCGGGTCAGTGACGTCTTTCCCGCGCCGAGCGGCCCGTCGAGCACGACGAGGTCCCCGGCCCGCAGCTCGGCTGCAAGCCTGCGCCCGAACGCCTCGGTGTCCTCCACGGTCGGCAGTTCGATGGTCTGCTCCCCCGCCTGCGGCCCACTCGATTGCGAATCACCCAATTGCGATCTGCCTTCCGTTCACTCCCTGCGTGAAACTCCGCTGGATCAGACGATCGAGGGCACGGTCGACCACCTCGGGGAACTCCAGCTGCACGAGGTGCCCGGCACCACGTACCCGCTTGAGTTCGACATCGGGCAGCTGCTCCGCCAGCGCCTCGGAACTCGCGTACGGGATGACCATGTCGGCGTCGCCGGACAGCACCAGCACGGGCACGGTGCCCAGGACCGGAAGCGCCGCGGACTCGTCGTGCAGTTCGAGGGTGCGGAGGAAGTTGACGATGGTGAGCACCGACGTCTCGTCGAGCATCCGGTCGGACAACTTCACCAGGCGGGGGCTCACGACCGTGCCGTAGGACGCCGCACGCAGGATCGGCGTCACGACGGCACGGGCCGCGCCGCGCGCGAACTGCACGAATCCCGGTGCGGTACGCGCCGCGTACCGGAACGCGTCGATCACCGGGTTCTCGAGATTGCGTCCGATACCGGTCTTGCTGAGCCCTGCCGCGGTGGTCGCCAGCAGACCGACGCCCACGATGCGTTCACCGAACAGGTCGGGCCGCTGGGAGGCGAGCGCGATCGCGGTCATGCCGCCCATCGAGTGGCCCACCACCACCACCGGACCGGTGGGCGCGACTTCGTCGATCACCCGGCCCAGGTCGCGGCCGAGCTGCGCGATGGTGCACGTCGCGGCACCGGAGAAACCGGATTCGCCGTGACCACGCTGGTCGTAGAAGACGGCACGCACGTCACGCCCCCACTGTTCGCGCAGGTGGCGGTACTGCATATGCCAGGCCTGCATGCGCAGGCAGTAGCCGTGGACGAACACGACGGTGAGCCGAGCCAGGGCCGAGCCGCTCTCGCGGACCACGAGCGGGACACCGTCCTCGGTGGTCACGATGCGGCGCGGGAGCCGGAGGATCTCGTCGAAGTCCTCGTTCTGATAGATCTCATGGGCGGGCGCGCCCGCGGTCTTGACCGCGTACAGTCCCGCCGACGATGCGAGCGTCGCAAGGCTCGCACCGAGGAGTCCCATCCTGTTCACGAGTGACATGACGTCACGCTCCCTTCGCTCCGACATAGGTCCGGACGGTCCGTCCGCCGATGCCGGTCACGATCTCGTAGTTGATCGTGCCCAGCTTGTCCGCCCAGTCCTGGGCGTTCGGCTCTCCGTGACGCCCGTCACCGAAGAACAACACCTCGTCGCCCTCGCTTACTCCTGCCCCATCGGGGCCGAGGTCGACGACGACCTGATCCATGCACACGCGCCCGATCTGCGGGCACCGGCGCCCGCCGAGCTGCACCTCGATGCGCCCGCTGAGATTGCGGCGGATCCCGTCCGCATATCCCATGGGCAGCAGCGCCACCGTCGTATCCGCGGGAGCAGTCCAGGTGTGCCCGTAGGACACCCCGTCTCCCGCCTTCACCTTCTTCACCAGCACCACCCTCGCCCGCACGGTCATCACCGGCCGGAAGCCCAGGTCGCCGAGTTCCGGGATCGGTGTCAACCCGTACATCGCAATTCCGGGCCGAACCATGTCGAATCGCAGGTCGGGACGGGTGACGGTGGCCGCGGAATTCGACAGGTGCACCACCTCGGGAGCCAGATGGTGCCGCCGCAGATCCGCGACGGCCTCGCTCAGCCGGTCGCGCTGCTCGGCGTTGCCCGGATGCTCGGGTTCGTCGCCGTGGGCGAGGTGCGAAAAGGCTCCACGCAGCCGCACGACACCTTCGGCCTGTGCCCGGCCCAGGTCGCGCACCATGTCGTCCCACTCGTCGACGGCGACACCGTTGCGGTTGAGGCCGGTGTCGACCTTGACCGTGACGGTCGCGGTGACCCCGACCTGCCGCGCCGCCTCGACGACGGCCGCTAGATGCCGCGGCGAGGACACGCCCAGTTCGATCCCGGCCTCGACGGCGGGAGCGAAATCGGAGTCGGCGGTGTGCAGCCACGACAGGATCGGAGCCTCGATACCCGCGGCGCGGAGTTCGAGGGCCTCGCCGAGCGTCGTCACACCCAGTTCGCGGGCGCCTGCGGCGAGCGCGGCACGCGCGACCGGCACGGCCCCGTGGTTGTAGGCGTCGGCTTTGACGACGGCCATGACCGCAGCGGGACCCGCGTACTCCCGGAGCGCTCGTACGTTCTCCGCCACGGCATCGAGATCGATGAGGGCTTCGGCTTGGGGAAGGACGGTACGTGCAGGTCGCGGGGTGCGTTGGGTCGTGGTCACGTCTGTCGATCCTGCCACTGCGCCGTCGGACGTCGACGTCGTGTCCCCGTGTACCACGTCACGATTCGGCAATGTGGGTGCGCAACAGACGAATCGAGTCGCCGAGTCGCGAGAGGATCGCGCTCGCCGAGGTCGGCGCCGCTCCAGGGGACTCGGGGTCCTGCGCGGCCAGGTTCGCGGCGAGGGCGTGGGCCCGAGCACCGGCCGCCGCGGCCAGGTCCACCGGCATGCCCGACGAGAGCAACGACCCGATGACACCGGCCAACACGTCCCCGGCACCCGCGGTCGACGCCCACGAACCGCCCGCATCGTTGACGAAGACGTGCCCGTCGGGCCGTGCCACGAGCGTCGCGCGCCCCTTGAGCAGCACGTGCACTCCCCAGTCGGCGGCGAGGGAACGTACCGCCGCGACCCGGTCCGGTTCGGGGCGGTTCCCGGTCAGGCGTGCGAACTCGCCGGCGTGCGGGGTGAGCAGGGTGTGCGCGGACCGGCCCCGCACGAGACCGGGTTCGCGGGCGAGGAGCGTGAGTCCGTCGGCGTCGACGAGCACCGGCAGGTCGGTGGCGAGGATGTCGCGCAGGTTCGCGCAGGCCTCATCGTCGGTACCGGCACCCGGCCCCACGACCCAGGCCTGCACCCGCCCGGTCTCGGCCACCGAGGGCGACACGACGACCTCGGGGAACCGCGCGAGCACCTCGGATGCACCCGACCCGGCGTAGCGCACCATGCCGGAGGTCGCGGCGACGGCCGCTCCCGTGCACAGCACACCCGCCCCCGGATACCGGGCGCTGCCGGCACGGACACCCACCACACCCTGGGAGTACTTGTCGTCCTCGGCGCCGGGCACCGGCCAGATCGCGCCGATCTCGGACGGTTCCGCCGCGACCAGCCCGGCCTCCGGGAGTGTGAGTCCGATGTCGACGAGTTCGACGCGACCGCAGCGCGTGGCGCCGAGTGCATGGACCGGCTTGTAGGCGCCGAAGGTGACGGTCACCGCGGCCGTGATCGCCGGTCCGTCGACGGCACCGGTATCGGGGCCGACACCGCTCGGGATGTCGACGGCGATGATCGGCGCGGTGATCTCGTCCACGAGCGCGGCCGCCGCCGGTCGCAGCGGGCCGCGCCCGGAGATGCCGACGATGCCGTCGAGCACGAGGTCCGGGTCGCCGAGGTGCTCTGGAGTCGCCGGGACGATCCGCCCGCCGGCCTTCCGCAGTGCCCGCAGACCCGCGGGGTGCGCCCGGTCGGGGTCGAGCAGCAGTGCAGTGACGGACACGCCCCGCCGGCGCAGGAAGGTTCCCGCCCACAGCGCGTCGCCGCCGTTGTCGCCGGACCCGACGAGCAGGCTCACCCGCCGACCGGCGATCCCACCGGTGCGTTCACGCAGTTCGGAAGCCACGACCCGCGCGAGTCCGTAGGCCGCGCGCCGCATGAGGGTTCCCTCGGGGAGAGACTCCAGCAGCGGCGCCTCCGCCGCGCGGACCACGTCGGACGGGTGAAAACTGCGCATCGTCCCTCCTGCACCGGCGGGTGGGTCGCTATTCGACGGTGACCGACTTGGCGAGGTTGCGGGGCTTGTCGACGTCGTAACCACGGGCCTGCGCGACCTCCGCGGCGAAGACCTGCAACGGCACCGTCGACAACAACGGCTGCAGCAGCGACGCCGACGACGGGATCTCGACGAGGTGATCGGCGAACGGCCGGACCGTCTCGTCGCCCTCCTCGGCGATGACGACGGTGACGGCCCCGCGGGCCTGGATCTCGCGGATGTTGCTGAGCAGCTTGCTGTGCAGCACGGCGCGGCCCTTCGGCGACGGCATCACGACGATGACGGGCAGCCCGTCCTCGATCAGCGCGATCGGGCCGTGCTTGAGCTCACCGGCCGCAAAACCCTCGGCGTGCATGTACGCCAGCTCCTTGAGCTTGAGCGCACCCTCGAGCGCGACCGGGTAGCCCACGTGCCGACCGAGGAACAGCACGGCCGGCGAGGCCGACAGCTCCCGCGCCAGCGCCCGCACCGGCTCCATGCCGGTCAGCAGCTCGGCGATCTTCTCCGGCATCGCCGCCAGATCCTGGTACTCGCGGGCCACCTCGTCGGGATACTTCGTGCCGCGCGCCTGCGCCAGCGCCAGACCCACGAGGTAGTTCGCGGCCATCTGCGCCAGGAACGCCTTCGTCGACGCCACACCGATCTCCGGGCCGGTGCGGGTGTAGAGCACCGCGTCGGCCTCCCGCGGGATCTGCGCGCCGTTGGTGTTGCACACCGCCAGCACCCGCGCCTTCTGATCCTTGGCGTGCCGGACCGCTTCGAGGGTGTCGGCGGTCTCCCCGGACTGCGAGATCGCCACGACCAGCGTGGACCGGTCGAGCACCGGATCGCGGTAGCGGAACTCCGAGGCCAGCTCGACCTCGACGGGCAGGCGGGTCCAGTGCTCGATCGCGTACTTGGCGACCAGGCCCGAGTGGTACGAGCTGCCGCAGGCGACGACGAACACCTTGTCGATGTCGCGCAGTTCCTGATCGGACAGGCGCTGCTCGTCGAGCACGATGCACCCGTCGACGAAGTGACCGCGCAGGGTGTCGGCGACCGCGGCCGGCTGCTCCTCGATCTCCTTGAGCATGAAGTAGTCGTGGCCGCCCTTCTCGGCGGCGGCGAGATCCCAGTCGATGGTGAACGGACGCGTCGCCACGTCGGTGTTGCCGTCGAAGTCGGTGACCTCGTAGGAGTTGTTCGTGATCACCACGACCTGGTCCTGACCGAGCTCGACCGCCTCCCGGGTGAACTCGATGAACGCCGCGACGTCCGAGGCGATGAACATCTCACCGTCGCCGACCCCGACGACCAGCGGCGTCGACCGGCGCGCCGCGACGATCGTGCCCGGATGATCGGCGTGGGCGAAGACCAGTGTGAACGCACCCTGCAGCCGGCGCAGCACACTGCGGGCGCTGTCGACGAAGTTGCCCGCCGTCGGACCCTCGGCGTAGGCGCGGGCCACCAGATGCACCGCGACCTCGGTGTCGGTGTCGCTGGCCAGCTCCACACCCGACTTCTCGAGCTCCTCACGCAGCGGCGCGAAGTTCTCGATGATGCCGTTGTGCACCACCGCGACCTTGCCGGTCGCGTCGCGATGCGGATGCGCATTGCGGTCGGTGGGACGACCGTGGGTGGCCCACCGGGTATGCCCCATCCCCGCGGTACCGGCGAAGTGCTCCTCGCCGATCTCGGCGAGCTCGGCCTCCAGATTGACCAGCCGCCCCGCCTTCCGCTCGACGGCCAGACCACCCTTGCCGTCGAGGATGGCGATTCCCGCCGAGTCGTAACCCCGGTACTCCATCCGCCGCAGCGCTTCCACCACGACGTCGAGAGCACGACGGTGCCCGACATAGCCCACGATTCCGCACATGCCTAGCAGGGTACTGGTCGACCCCCGCCCGGGAACAACACACCGGTGAGCCCGTACACCTGCATCGGGGCACGCCGTCCGGTACGCACCGACCCCGGCGGGCAGCGCCATCCGCTAACGTTCAGGCCGTGGCGGCGAACCCCAAGAAACTGGCTCAGGAACTCTCCCGGCGCGGCCCGCACTCGGTGCTGCGCGGCGACCTGGCGCTCGCCGGTCAGCCGGGTGTCGTGTACACCCCAGCGGAAGGCTTCGACCTGCCCGCGATCGCGTTCGGGCACGGCTGGCTCACCGGGGTCACGAAGTACACGAAGCTCTTCGAGCACCTCGCGTCCTGGGGAATCGTGGTGGGCGCACCCAACACCGAACGCGGACCGGTGCCGTCGACGATCGGCTTGTCGACCGACCTGCTCACCACCCTCGACATCTGCACCGGCGTGCGTCTCGGTACCGGGCGGATCAGTGTCCATCCGTCGAAGCTCGCGCTGGTGGGCCACGGCTCGGGTGCCGGGGCGGCGGTGCTCGCCGCTGCGAGGCGTGAGGTCGCGGCCGTCGCCGCGCTCTACCCCTCGCCCGTCTCCCCCGCTGCCTCCGAAGCCGCGGGCCGCGTGCGGGCACCGGGCCTCGTCCTCGTCGGCGAGAAGAGCATCGGGTCGATGACCAGCGACGCCGTCGCGGTCGCCCGGGGCTGGGGCAGCGACGACGTGCAGCTGCGGGTCGTCGAGAAGGCGAACGACGAAGGACTCGTCGAGGGGCGCCGCCTGCTCGGAGTGCTCGGCGTCGGTGGTGCCGAGCGTCGCACCCAGGAACGCACTCGTGCGCTGCTCACCGGCTTCCTGCTGCACCGTCTCACAGGCGACAAGACGTACGCGATCTTCTCCGACCTCACCACGGAGCTGCCCGGCTCCACGGTGATCTCCGACCCCGACGTCGTCGATCGCGATCTCGGCACGCAGGTCAACCTGCTCCTCGGGCGCTGACGTTCCGTCGTTCGCGTCACAGCGGTCCGGCTTCCGCGAGCACGGCTCCTGCACCGCCCTCGTCGTTCTCGTCCTGCCGGCGGTCGGCCTCGACCGGTCCTGGGGTGTGTTCGCGTCTGCGTTCGCCCGGGCGGATCCCGGGAACCGTCAGCAGTGCACCTTGATTCGGCGGGTCGCTCGGTCCGTGCTGCGTCGACCCGTCGTCGACGACGGGAGCCACCGTCCCGGCACCGGATACGTCCGCGGCCGCCGCCCCGGCATCATCGGCGACGCGTTCGGTGGTCGTCGCCAGGTCGGTGACGCTCCCGGCGATCCGGCGGCCGGCCTCCTCACATGCCCCGAGCACCACGTCGACGGCGTCTCGGACCGCCGGGACCAGACGTTCCTCCATCCATCTCCGGCACTCGGCGGCAGGGTCGGACACGTCGCCACCGGGCGGGTCGCCCAGGTTGCCACCGGGCGGGTCGCCCAGGTTGCCACCGGGCGGGTCGCCCACGTCGCCACCGGGCGGGTTGCCGAACCAGCGGGCATGCTCCTCCGGGCTCGGTCCGTGCGGGCCACCGCTCGCTCCGGCGACGATCGTGTCGATCTCGTCCCTCGTGCGACCGTCGACGGTGCCTTCCGCGAGTTCCCCGACGACGCGGGCCTTCTCACGCAACGCTGCGGCGATCGCGGTGGCCGCCGATTCCAGCGCGACCGCGAGATCGGTCAGCGACGCACACAGCGCCACTCCGGAACGGACGGTGGCCGTCAGCTCGGCGCGAGCCCGGTCGGCGGCGGATCCGTCCCACGACTCGTCGAGTTGCTGCAGGAGGCGACGCTGTTCGTCGGTCCGACGACCGAGCGAGGTCGCGAGCGAGCGCGTCGTGGCGGCGTCGTCGGCGAGGGCGGGCAACGAGAGGGTTCGTTCCTCGTCGTAGCGTGCCCGGACGTCCGCGACGCAACAGCCGGACTCGAGCCCGAGAGTGTGCAGGGACTGCACGAGGTCGGTCAGACGGGCCAGGCCGGGCGCTCCCGCGTCGAGGATGTCGCCTGCGCTCTCGGGAGGGGTCCTCACGGCTGCCGGGTCCCTGCGTCGCCGAACCCGACGCTGTCGAGTTCGGCACCGGTCACAGCGGTGAGGGCGATGCCGGTCGCGTCGTCCTGGTGCCGGTATCTGTCTGCCGCCGCGCGCAATGCGTCGGCGTGCGCCTGCACGGTCGCCGCCCAGCTCTCACACGTCGCACGCATCCTGCGATATCCGGTCTCGACGCGAACGCCGGCCGACCGGTGCGTCGATCCGGCACCGGAGCCGTCGAAGACGAGACCGCCGAAGCCACGACGGATCTCGTCGTCGGCGTCCTCGGCGACCTCCTCGAGTCGTGCCGCGACGGCTCGCACCGCGTCGCCGTCGACCTGGATCGTGCTGTGCTGTGTGTCCATGTCCGCCCTTCACCCACCGAACCCTCTCGAAGGGTTAGGACGCAGCGCAGGACGATCCGGTTCCACCGCAGCGTGACTGCGAGCGGAAACCGGCAGCGAAGGGCAGGGACCGCGCAGGTCAGACGGCGGCGACGACTCCCGCGAGACGGTCGGCGACCGCCCGGGCGTGATCGTCGTCGGCGGCTTCGACCATGACGCGTACGAGCTGCTCGGTGCCCGACGGACGCAGCAGCACCCGGCCGGTCTCACCGAGTTCGCGCTCGGCCTCCGCGACCGCGTCCGCCACCGCAGGATCGCTCGCGACGGCGACCTTGTCGTGGACCCGCACGTTCACGAGGACCTGCGGAAGCGATGTCATCACCGAGGCGAGCTTCGCGAGCGGCAGACCCGTCGTGGCGATCCGCTCCATCAGGCGCAGGCCCGTGAGCACGCCGTCGCCGGTCGTACCGTGCGCGGGCAGGACGATGTGGCCGGACTGCTCACCGCCGAGGCCGTAGCCACCGCGGCGGAGCTCCTCGAGCACGTAGCGGTCGCCCACGCCGACGGTGCGCACCTGGATCCCCGCCGCGCGCATCGCGAGATGCAGACCGAGATTGCTCATCACCGTGGCGACGAGGGTGTCGTCGGGAAGTTCACCGGCTTCGTGCATGCCGAGAGCGAGGATCGCCATGATCGCGTCACCGTCGACCACCGTGCCGGTCGCATCGACGGCGAGGCAGCGGTCGGCGTCGCCGTCGTGCGCGAGACCGAGGTCGGCGCCGTGCTCGAGCACGGCCTGCTGCAGCACGGACAGGTGCGTGGATCCGCAGCCGTCGTTGATGTTCAGTCCGTCGGGTTCGGCGTTGATCGCGATGACCGTGGCACCTGCGGCCGCGTAGGCGGCCGGGCCGGCCTGCGAGGCGGCGCCGTGCGCGCAGTCGACCACTACGGTCGTACCGGTGAGCGGCTTGTGCACGGCCGTCGCGAGATGCGCGAGATAACGGTCGAGGGCGTCGGACACGACGCGCACCCGGCCGATACCGGAGCCGGTGGGGCGTGCGGCGCTCTCGGCGTCGCCGTGCAGCACCGCTTCGATCCGGTCCTCGACCTCGTCGTCGAGCTTGTGCCCGCCGGCTGCGAAGATCTTGATGCCGTTGTCGGGCATCGGGTTGTGCGACGCGGAGATCATCACGCCGAGGTCGGCGCCGTAGTCACCCGTGAGGTACGCGACCGCTGGGGTGGGCAGTACGCCCACCGACACCACGTCGACTCCGGCTGCGGTGAGTCCGGCCGTGACGGCCGCCTCGAGCATCTCCCCGCTCGCGCGTGGATCTCGACCCACGACCGCGACCGGTCGCCGCTCGGCACCCTGCGGGGCCAGGACCGCTGCCGCAGCGCCTGCCAGGCGTACTGCCAGCTCCAATGTGAGCTCGGCGTTGGCCAAGCCCCGGACTCCGTCGGTGCCGAACAACCGACCCATGTACACAGCCTCCCAGTCGTGTGCGGCCCCCGCCGCGGGTGTCGATAGAGGACAGAATGCACGAAAGCAGGCGCCGGTAGGAGATGTCTACCGACGCCTGCTCTCGTGATGGAACAGGTGCCGACTCTGACGAAATCAGCGTCGGCGGCACATCAGCGCTTGGAGTACTGCGATGCCTTACGGGCCTTCTTCAGGCCGTACTTCTTGCGCTCGACGGCACGCGGGTCACGCGTGAGGAAGCCGGCACGCTTGAGCGCGGGGCGATCCTCGGGGGTGACCTCGGTGAGTGCACGCGCGATGGCGAGACGCAGCGCGCCGGCCTGGCCGGACGGACCGCCGCCGTGCAGGCGTGCGTGGATGTCGAACGACTCGGTGCGCTCGACCGTCACCAGGGGCGACTTCACGAGCTGCTGGTGCACCTTGTTCGGGAAGTAGTCCTCGATGGTGCGGCCGTTGAGGGTGAAGTTGCCGGTGCCGGGCACGAGGCGGACGCGGACGACAGCCTCCTTACGGCGACCGACGGTCTGGACCGGACGGTCGAACACGATCGGGGCAGCAGGTGCCTCGACGACGTCCTCGACGTACTCGTCTGCAGCGACCTCGACGTTCTCGACGTACTCTTCGGGGTTCACGTTCTGTTCCTCGGGCGTCGTCACTGTGCCACCTGCTTGATCTCGAACGGCACCGGCTGCTGCGCGGCGTGGGGGTGGTTCGGGCCCGCGTAGACCTTCAGCTTCTTCGCGATGGCGCGACCGAGCTTGTTCTTCGGGAGCATGCCGGTGACGGCCTTCTCCACGAGGCGGTCGGGGTTCTTCTCGAGAACCTCGCCGACGGAACGAGCCCGCAGACCGCCCGGGTGACCGGAGTGGCTGTAGAGGAACTTGTCGGTCCGCTTGTTGCCGGAGACGGCAACCTTGTCGGCGTTGATGATGACGACGAAGTCACCACCGTCGACGTGCGGCGCGAATGTGGGCTTGTGCTTGCCGCGGAGCAGGTTTGCCGCCTGCACCGCGAGGCGGCCGAGCACCACGTCGGTGGCGTCGATGACGTGCCACTGATGGGTCACGTCGCCGGCCTTCGGTGTGTACGTAGACACAGATCTTCCTCGTCTATCGTTTCGCTGCTGGCCTGCATGCCGACGGTTGCCACGCCCGGCGGCCAGTTGGGACCCGGGAGAGGTGTTCGTCGCACCACAGGGCACGACGACGTGCGACACGCCGAGGGGACACTCTACCGGGCGGACGCCGGGCCGGTCAAAGCGCCGCAGCAGCCCTGCCCTTGCGCACCCTCCGCTGGAGCACCCCGGAAGCAGCAGCACGTCCCGGCGGCCTCTCCACCACCGGGACGTGACAGCGCCGGATCGGTCCGGATCCGGCAGACCCGGATCAGCCCGGGAAGCGCTGCTGGTTCAGTCGCTCGACCTCCTGCATGTTGTCGTTACCGGTCGAGACCACCCGACCGATGTCGTGCAGCACCTGGATGAGGCCGGCCTCGGCCTCGTTCCAGCGCGCCTGCGTGGCGGCGTAGCGCTCCTGCGCCCCACTGTCCCAGGTGGCGATGAGGGGCGCCACCTGCCCCTCGATGCGGTCGAGCGTCGCCTCGATCGCCTTCTGACCGGACACGAGCTGGGCGTGCAGGTCGGCGACGCCGGCGAAGTTCTGATAGATCTCGGACACGGATCGTTCTCCTTGTTCTCGAATGTGTGCCGGAGGGCTGTGTGCCGGAGCGACCGGCGATCAGTTGAACGACCCGTTGAGCACCGAACCGCCATCGGGGTCGATCGCCGACAAGGACTGGGCCTGCTGGTCCTCGGCAGCGGCGTACGACCGTCCACTGGTGCGCACGGCTTCTGCCAGTTCGTCCAGGGCGTTCGACAGCTTGGTGTGGTTGACGTTCCAGCGCTCCATGATTCCGGCGAACTGTTCCGCCGAGCGGCTCCGCCAGACCGACGGCGCGGACTGCACCACGCCCGTCAGACGACCGAGGATCGCGTCGAGTTCGGCGCGGGAGTCCTGGAGTTGTCCCGCGACGACCTCCATGGTCGCTACATCGGTGGTGAGGTGATTCGAATTGCCGGTCGGTTGGGTCAACGGCGTACTCCTTCGCTCGTGCGTGGATCATCCGGCTCGGTGTCGAGCCGGTCCTGGCTCCTACATCTGGTTGGACGCACCCGATCCGGTATCGGTTCCGCGCCTTCCGAAATTCGTGGACCTTCTTTTCTCACCCGCCCCGGAGGGTGTGGACGGCCTGCTCGCATTCACTCCGGATACGGGTCCATTCCCCCTCGAGGTACTGGCATCCCACGGAGACCTGAAGTCCGGGGAAGACCAGGACCGACCACCGCACCACCGAGTAGTCGTCGGGAACTTCGGTGTACGCCACGACCTTGCGGTCGGCGAAGGTCGTGTCGGTGTCGAGGTCACGGATGACAGGTGCACGTTCGGCGGCCCGCTCCGCCAACGCGGAGGCGACCGAGCGCTCGTCGATCCCGTCGGGAAGATCGCGGTACACGACCAGGATCCGGCGATCGGTTCCGCCGACCGGTATCAGTTCCGCGCGCCCCTCGGGCACGGTCGCGGGGTCGCGGACGCGCCAGCCCTCCGGCAGGTCGAGGTGCAGCGGACCGGCGTCGATCCGCGTCGACGGGGAGGGACCGGCGTCGGCGGCCGACTCGGGCTCACGAGCGTCGGTCGGCGGCTCCTCTGCAGCAACGACTTCCGGCGGAGCCGGGACCTCCGCGTCTCCACCTTCTCCGGTGAGAAGCGGCCACAGGAAGATCGCAGCGGCGAGCAGGAACGGAATCACCGCCCCGGCGACGACCAGCGCGGGCACCGTGCCGGCCCGCCCGCCACGAGGGGGATCCGGGCGTGCGCGCACCTCGCTGAGCCACGGCAGTGTCCTGTCGGGTCCGTCGGTCGTCGGAGCGATGGCCGGGGCTCTCGCGGTCCCTCCGGTTCCGGCCGGTGGCGCCGGAGGGCCGGTCACGGCGCTGAGCATCTCCGAGGCCGCGACGGGCAGGACCCGCCGACTCGAACCCACGAGATCAACTGCGAGAGAGAAGGATTCGACACCGGACGGTTCGCCCGGGCCGCCGGTCACCACCACGACCTCCGGCCCAGCCCCGCCGCACACCGAGGTCAGCAGGTTCTCGAGTCGCATCGCGGCGTCCGGGGAGTGCACCGACAGACCCGGATCGCGTGCGAGTCGTTCGACGGTCGGCCCGTCGGGTCCCGGCGGAGCGATGCTCACGGCGGTGACTCCCCCGGCGGCGAATTCGAGCACCGCACACCGCTCGTGCGGCGCAGGATCGGCGGCGCGCGCGGCGGCCACCGCGGCCGGAAGCAGGATCGTATCGCCTGCGACCTGCCGCACGGCGGTCCGGAAGAGATCGCGGCGCCGCTCGTTCCACCAGGTCGGGTGTATCGCGCACGCCACCCCGCCGATGTCCGGTGCACCCACGGTCGCTGCGGCGTAGGAGACGAGCCCGCTCAGCAGTTCTCCGAGTTCGGTTTCCCCTTCGACCGCGGCCGCATCCACGAGTTCCGTGACATCCATGAGTCCTGCGACGCCGGCCGGCTCCGACGGTTCCTCCGCTGCCGCTCCGTAGACCCGTCGGTCGCCGAGATCCGCGGCGAGAGCGGGCACGCTGCGCGTGGTTCCGGGCCATCCGATGTGGACGGATCCGGGTGTCAGCGTGAACGCGACCGCGACGACCGTCTCGTCCCGGAGCGCCATCACACCTCCGGCGCCCACGCGGTCTGGACGAGCGCCGTGCCGTCGCGTCGTACGAGTGTGCCGCGGCCCGGCGGCACCGGCGACGGACGGACCGCGCCGACGAGCGCTCCCTCGTCGCGGCTACCGCTCATGATCAGACCCGGAGTCGACAACTCCCGCAGACGCCCGAGGATCGGTTCGTACATCGCGCGTCCGGCACCACCCGAGCGACGCGCGACCACCAGGTGCAGGCCGATGTCGCGTCCCTGCGGGAGATAGTCGAGCAACGGCAGCAGCGGATTCTGGCCAGAGGTGGCGACCATGTCGTAGTCGTCGATCACCACGAACACTTCGGGTCCGGTCCACCACGATCGATCGCGCAGCTGTTGTTGCGTCGTGCCGGGGCCCGGCAGCCGGCGCTCGAAGATGCCGGCGAGTTCGCGGACCATGGCTGCGAGGACCGTTGCCGACGCAGCGTATCCCCCGAGATGGTCGCCGCCCACGACACCGAGCAGCGTGCGGCGGTAGTCGCCGACGATGATCCTGGTCTGCGCACCGCTGCCGGCTTCGACCAGTCCGCGGCACAGCCCTCGCAGCAGATTGGTCTTGCCGCACTCCGAGTCGCCGAAGATCAGCAGGTGCGGATGGTCGGTGAAATCCACCGATACGGGCGCGAGTTCGGATTCGTCGATGCCGATCGGGACGGAGAGCCGGGCCGCCGGGGACGCGTCGGCCGGTGGCGGCCACCCTGAGGGCAGAGCTGTGAGAAGGTCGGGCCGGTCGATGCGTTCGGGCAGCATGCGCACCGGTGGCGCCGAACGCCCCGGCGTGGCAGCACGGACGGCCTCGACCGCCGCTGCGACGCCGACCGCGAGATCGGCCGGATCGGAGCTTCCGTCCACCCGCGGCAGCGCCCCCAGGATGTGCAGGCCATCGCGGTCGATACCGCGTCCCGGCCGCCCTTCCGGCACCATCGCCGCTCTCTTTCGGCCGTACTCGGAGTCGGACGGGTCGCCGAGGCGGAGTTCGAGCCGCGTACCCAGCAGGTCGCGCATGGCGGGCCTCACGTCACCCCAGCGTGGGGCGCTGAGCACCACGTGGATGCCGTAGGACAGACCCTGGGCGGCGAGGATCCCGATCGTCTGTTCCAGTGCCTCGAAGTCCTGCCGGATGCTCGGCCAACCGTCGACGACGAGAAAGACGTCGCCGAACGGATCGTCGGTGGCCGGTGCGACCGCGTCGGCGCGCATCCGCCGCAGCTGAGCTATGGACTCGATGCCGTTCTCGGCGAAGGACCGTTCGCGACGACGCAGCAGCGACATCATCTCCGCGACCGTGCGGCGCACCCGGTCGGTGTCGTGCCGCCCCGCGACGGAACCGACGTGCGGCAGGCCGGCCAGACCGGACAACGTGCCACCACCGAAATCGAGACCGTAGAACTGCACCTGCTCGGCGTTGTGCGTGAGGGCCATCGACAGGACGAGGCTGCGCAGCAGTGTGGACTTCCCGGACTGCGGGCCGCCGACCACCACGACGTTGCCGGCCGACCCGGACAGGTCGACCACCAGCGGGTCGCGGCGTTGCTCGAACGGCCGGTCGACGACACCGACGACGGTGCGCAAGGTTGCGTGACGCGGCACGTCGCCGGTGAGCACCGACCTGGGCAGCAGCATGTCGAGCGACGGGGAGTCGTCGAGCGGAGGAAGCCACACCTCGTGCGCCGGTGTTCCGTGCCCCCGCATCCGGTCGACGACCACCTCGAGCACGCTCCGGCCGTCGCCCGCGGGAAGAACCGGGAGCGGCTCCGTGACCGGGGCGGGCGGACCGGCGTCGACCGGCACCGCCCGCGCGGTGAAGAGCCGGGGCCGGGACGTGCCGGCCGGCACCGCCGATCGGGTGCGCCGGGTGGGGCGGCCGGGCTCGTACGGCCCCGAGACGTACGCCGCGGAGAACCGCTGGATGTCGGCGGAATCGGTCCGCAGATATCCGGCGCCGGGTGTCGACGGCAGGTGGTAGGCGTCGGGAACGCCGAGAACGCTCCGCGATTCGTTTGCGGAGAAGGTCTTCAGGCCGATGCGGTACGACAAGTGGCTGTCGAGACCGCGGAGGCGACCCTCGTCGAGTCGTTGGCTGGCGAGCAGCAGGTGCATGTGCAGCGACCGGCCCAGGCGTCCGATCGCCGCGAAGAGGTCGGCGAATTCGGGCTGTTGAGAGAGCAGTTCGGAGAACTCGTCGACCACGATGAACAGCGCGGGCAGCGGGTCGAGCGGTGCACCTGCCGCCCTGGCCTTCTCGTAGTCGCCGACGTTGGCGAAGTTGCCTGCGGTCCGGAGCAGTTCCTGGCGGCGGTTCATCTCGCCTTCGAGGGCGTCCTTCATGCGGTCGACCATCGCGATCTCGTCGGCGAGGTTGGTGATCACCGCCGCGACGTGCGAGATCCGGTCCAGACCGAGGAAGGTCGCGCCGCCCTTGAAGTCCACGAGGACCAGGTTGAGTGCCTCCGGCGGGTGCGTCGCCACGAGACCGAGGACCAGCGTCCGCAGGAACTCGCTCTTTCCCGATCCGGTTGCGCCGATGCACAGTCCGTGCGGTCCCATCCCGTTCTCGGCGGCCTCCTTGAGGTCGAGTTCGACAGGCGCACCGTCGATGCCGACACCGATCGGTACCCGCAGGCGGTCGCGCCCGCGGCGTGGCACCCATACCTGCGCGGGGTCGAAGCGGGCCACGTCCCCGAGGCCCAGCAGCTCCTGCCAGCTCGACGGCCGGTCGTCGCCGGCGCTCTCGTCCACCGCTCCGCTCGTCACCCGGTACGGCGCGAGCAGTCTGGCCAACGTCTGTGCCTGCGGAGTCCCGATGCCGTCGGCATCGGCGAAGATGTCGACGTCGGTGCCGGTGGCGACCCCGACCCGTCCTTCCTCGACCGCCAGGCGCAGGCCGCGCGTCGCGCTGAGCCGCGTGGCGTAACCGGAGAGGTCGAGCACGGTCACTGCGTCGAGACCGTCGTCGAGCACCCCCGAACCCGATCCCGTGACCCCGCCGTCGACGACCACGACGAGGTGCACGGCACCCTCGGTGGCCGGGGCGTTCCGGACGAATCTGCTGCGACCGGCGAGGACCGCCGCGAGATCGGTCTCGAGTTCGAACAGCGAACCGAACACCGTGCGTGCACTGCCCGCACCGTCGCGCAGGACCGGGTTCTGCGCATGCGGCAGCCACTTGATCCATTCCCATTCCGCAGCGGTGTCGGGCCCGCACACGACGGCGACCTGCAGTGTGTCGGGACCGTGGAAGGTGCACGCCTGCGCGAGCATCCCCCGAGCGAGCGAGCGCGCCGCGCTGCGATCGCCCTCGAGGCCGATCGCCGCGAAACCCCGCAGCGACACAGCCGTGGGCAGCGCCTGCACCACCGAGTGCGCGCGCACGAACCTGCGCAGCGACAGGGCGGCGACGGGTTCGAGATCCTCGACCGGCCCGGTGTCCGGAGGCACGAGTCGGGTCGCGAGTCGCTGCCCGCCGCGCCCCACCCTGAGGTGACCGAAGTCGGGATCGGTGCTGCGCCGCTCCCACATCCGGACGGTGCCGGCGAGGGTCCACAGCAGGGCCGGGTCGGGATGCGACCATTCGAGCGCCCGACGTTGTTCGTGCGCCGTCTCGGTGACCTCGCGCCGGAGCTGGTCGAGATAGCGCAGATAGTCCTTGCGGTCCTCGTTCGCCTCGGCGGTCTTCGTTCCCCCGCTGCGACCACCGTTGGCGAGCATGCCCACCAGGGACACGACCATCATGAGCGGGAAGATCATCGCCATGGGGCTGCGTGCGGCGCCGGTGGTGAACATCAGCGCGACCATCCCGATCATCGCCGCGACCATCACGAGCGGGAGCAGTCTGGTCACCAGATTGCCGGGCGTGGCCCGGGGAATGTCCGGTGGCGGTTGGACACTCACCTCGCCGCTGGGAGCGCGCGGTGCCTCCCGCCGTGCTCTGCGTACGAAACGCACGGTACTCACGTTCGTCACCCCCCGGAACGCCGTCGGCCGCCCCCTACGGCCCCACGGTCGTGGAAGACTAACCCATGGCTGCGACCTTCCGTGCTCCTGTTCGCCCCTCGGCCCCTCGACGGACAACTCGGGCACGACACCGGTCGGGACGATGTCGTATGGTCTGCGTCGTTCGGACTGCAGTGACGGGGGGAACCGAGGCCGATGACATCTGTGCGTGCGCGATCCGAGACCCCGGGGCAGGTGGGCGCCCCGGATCTGTGCCGGATCACCGTGCTCGCCCGCCACACCGAGGTCGATCTCGCACTGCCCCTCGACGTTCCGGTGGCGCTGCTGCTCCCGGGGATCGTGAATCTCGTCGCCGGCCACCGGCCCGACAACGACTTCGACGCGACACCCGAACGCACGGAACCCGACGGCTGGGCGCTCGCCCGGATCGGTCGGGCCCCGCTGTCCGGTGCGCTGAGTCTCGACGAGCACGGCGTCCGCGACGGGGAGATCCTCGTCCTGGAGGACGCCGGATCCCCCGCTCCTCCACCGTTGTTCGACGACGTCATGTACAGCGTCGCGGCCTCGGACCGGACCACGACGCCGTGGGGTGCGGGCCCGTCGGGTCTCATCGCGGCCGTCCTGGGTCCGGTCGCCCTCGCCGCGGGCTGCGTACCGTTGCTGTTCCTGCCCGACGGCGCGAGCCGTCTCGCCCTCGGAGCCGTGTGCGCCGCGCTGCCTCTCCTGGTGCTGCTCGCCGCAGGCATCCTCGCCCGGCTCCACGACGATCGACGGACCGCGACCGCGCTGCTGTGGTGCGCCTTCCCGCTCGCAGCGACGGCCGGGGCGCTGCTCGTTCCCGGCGAATCGCCGGCGCCGCGTCTCGTCCTCGCCGCGGCACTGACCGGTGCGGTCGCAGTGCTCGCCGTGCGTGCCACCCGCATCGGCCTCGCACCGTGCACGGCGGTCGCCGCGACCGCCGCGGGCGTCGTCGTGACGGCCACCCTCGCATCGACCACCGAACTCGAGGCGCGCGCCCTCGGAGCCGGAACGGTGGTGGTGGCGCTGCTGCTCGCCGGCACGGCACCACGCCTCGCGGCGATGCTCGCGAAACTCCCCATCCCCCCGGTCCCTGCTCCGGGCGCTCCGCTCGAACCGGAGACCCCCGAGAGCAGCGTGTCCGGGTTGCCGTCACAGGCGGAGCTCGAGCACCGTGCGAATCGGGCACGGAGCGCGCTCACCGGAATCGTCCACGCCGTCGTCCTACTCACGGCGGGCGGAGCGTGGTGCGCCGCGTTCCCGTTGGACGGAGACGTGTCCGTGCCCGCGGTAGCACTGGCCGTGGCGTCGGCCGTGGTCCTGGTCTTCCGAGGCCGCACCTACACCGCGACCGCGCAGGCGGCTCCCCTCGTGGCCGGTGGCGCGGTACTGCTGCTCGGGCTGCTCGTCGGTGCGGCAGCGAGCGGAGCGTTGCCGCCGTGGGCGGTGTTCGCATCCGCTACGGGTCTCGCGTGTGCCGGTTTCCTCTTCGGTGTGGTCGCGCCGCGACGGACGTTCACTCCGGTACAACGCCGGATCGCCGAGATCGCGGAGTACGCGACCATCGCCACCGTCGTGCCGTTGGCCTGCTGGGTCGCCGGTGTGTACGCAGCGATCCGCGGACTGTGACGGTGCGGCTGTCACACCGGTTCGCGGTCCTGGCCCTCGCCGCCCTGATAGCGACCACTACTCCGGGTCTCGCGACCGCCGCGCCCCCGGTACCCGATCCGGCGCAACTGCCCGCCGGCGCGACGCCTGCGCCTCCCGAGGCCACCGAGATGCGGGTGCTGTGCGCAGAGCTGCCGGATGCTCCCGACGGACCGCAGATCCCTCGGGCACAACGCATCCTCGACTTCGCGTCCGTGTGGCCGATCACCCGGGGAGCGGGGCAGGTGGTCGCCGTCATCGACACCGGGGTCCATCCGCATCCGCGGTTGCCGGCCCCGAGGCCGGGTGGCGACTACGTGTCCACGGGTGACGGCACCGAGGACTGCGACGCGCACGGCACCCTCGTCGCCGGCCTGATCGCGGCGCGGCCGACACCCGGATCGGGTTTCGCCGGTGGCGCACCCGACGTGGGGATCATCGCCATCCGCCAGTCGAGCGGCCATTTCTCCGACCGCTCCCGATCGGACGACGATGCCGCGCGCAACGCCTCCGGATACGGCGACGTACGGACCCTCGCGGCGGCCGTCCGGCAGGCGGTGGATCTCGGCGCCACCGTCGTCAACGTCTCCGCGGTCGCCTGCCGGA
>NZ_LZMJ01000063.1:0-3038 GCF_001665495.1 Rhodococcus sp. 852002-51564_SCH6189132-a | reverse complement strand
CGCCTTGTTTCCGCTTACCGGCCGGCCCCGGGGGGCGGGGGGCCCGCCTCCCGGTTTTCAAAAATGCGGGCCGCGAACACCCCCGGACCGGGACCTCGTTCGTGTCGGGGGTCGGCTCGTCAGACCAGTTGATCGCGAAACCAACGTGGGTCGGGATTGGTATGCGACACGTCGCCGACGAACACCGTCGGCACCGTCTCGTTCCCGCCGTTGACTTCCCGGACCCGAGCGGCCGCAGCGGGATCCCGCCAGATGTTCACCCAGATCGCGCGACGCGCGCGAGTGCGCAGGGTGGCGCGCAACCGGATGCAGAACGTACACCCCGGGCGCCAGTACACCACCGGAACGCCGCGGGTTGCGGCGTCGCGACGGGCGGTCGCGTCGTCGACGTGATGGGGGAAGAACAGGGGAGAGGTGACCCACGCAAAGACGAGGAGCAGTACTGCCGTCACCACCGAGGTCACGTCGAATGCGCCGGTGAGCAGAACGACCGCCGCGACGGCCACCATCGCTGCGGAGAGGATCCAGGTTCGCCACACGCGTGCGAGCCTATCGCCCGGGCGGGAGGCAGAAGCCGCTTCATCCGCCGGCCAGCAGTCGTCTCGGAACGGGACGCGTCGCAGGCTCGAAGCTCCCCGTCACCCCGCCCGACCAGCCGGTCTGCCGCAGGACAAGGTGGCGCGATAGCGTATTCGGTCATGGTCGTCACCGAGAGTTCACCTCCTGTATCCCCGCGGTTGGTCCGCTCGATGTTCATCCCTGCCGTAGGGGTGGCGCTCGTGCTGACTCTTCTCGCGGCGGCGACGGTACCGATGCGCGACCGCCTGTATCTGTCCGTCGCTCAGACCGTCGAGGGGTCCTTCCTCGGACCGCTCGCAGGTCTCGTCGCCGACAGGGGGCTGCTCGTCCTGGTCGCCTTCACCGGTGTGCTCGCGGCGTGGCTGTGGCGGAACGATCGACGCAGCTTCGGCACCCTCGCCGTCGGCGGTATCGGTGTCGTGGGTGCCTACCTGTCGAGTGAACTCGTCAAGCTCGTGGTGACGGAGCCGCGACCGTGTCGCGCACTCGGGATCGAGACGGTGCTGGAATGCCCCGAGGTGGGTGACTGGTCCTGGCCGTCGAACCACTCCGTCATCGCGGCGTCGTTCGCCACGGCGTGTGTCCTCGCGGCTCCGCGTCTGATCTGGCTGGTCGCTCCGCTCGCCGCGGTGCTCGCCTTCTCCCGGGTGACGGTGGGGGTGCACTATGTCCACGACGTGCTGTCGGGCATGGCGCTCGGCGTGTTGATGGTCGCGCTGGTCGTCGTGGTGCTTCTGCCGTTCGCGTCGCGGCTTCCGATCCTGTCGCGCGAGGCACCGGCCGCCCAGCCCATGGGATAGGTGAAACTGGATACGGCACACCGAATCCGGCTGTCGGCAGAGCGAATCTGCGGGCAGCCGGATTTTCTGTTCGCGGGCGGGCGTGGTTCGTTACCGAGGTCCCTCGATCGTTGCAGGTGGACCCGGTTGGGATACGACCTTCGGCACTACATCTACAGGCGCGCACGATCGACACTCGGGGGCAGGAGCTCGATGTCCGGAGAGTGTGATGATCCGCGAAGACACCCTGGCGGTGCGGTGGTGGCGTCTGCGGCCATGGAGCGCGAATCCGCTCCTGCGCGGAATCGACCGCGTCGAAGCTGTCGCGTTCATGCTCCTGGTGGGTCTGATGCTCCTGGTGGTGCCCGTTGCCGGTGTCGTCGGGACCGTGTCGTATGCGCAGTTCAGCGAACAGTCACATCAGCAGGTGGCCGAAGGACGGCAGGTACCGGCGTTCGTTCTCGACGACGATCCGGACGAAGCGTCGGTCCCCAACCCGTTGGTCGAGTCCTCGTCGTCGCCCGGTCCGGCACTCGCCCGGTGGGAGGTCGACGGCGTCGAGCACATCGGCCGCGTGGGACTCGAAGCCCGCGGGCGTGCAGGGGAGACGGTACGCATCTGGGTCGACGAGACCGGTGACTACATGCCGGTTCCCCGCACCGGAATCGAGAACGCGCTCGCGGCCCTCGGTGCGGCTCTGGCAATTCTCGTCCTCGGCACCGTGGCATGCGCGCTCACGCTGTTCGGCGTCCACGTCGAGATGAACCGGCAGAGACTGTCTCGGTGGGACCGTAAGTGGCAGGAAGCAGGACGACTCCCGGGGTGGCCGATCGGATGAACGTCGCGCAGCGCCCGTCGTGATGGTCATCGTTGTCGACCTCCGCGTTCGGGGTACTCGATGCGCATGAAGGATCGAGCCTGGGACCTCGCGTACGCCGCCGGCTGGTGGACGGTATGCGCGCTACCGGAAAAACCGGCGAGGCGCCTGTTCGAGATGGCTGCGGATCGAGCGGCCCGAAACGGCGGGCCGATCCAATTACGACGCAACCTCGCTCGGGTGTTGTCCACCACTCCCGCTCAGGTGCCCGACGAACTCGTGCGCGCGAGTCTACGTTCGTACGCGCGGTATTGGTGCGAAGCGTTCCGGTTGCCGTCGATGGATCCGCTACGGCTGGCCGAGACCATCGACTCCGCGGCCACCGGTCTCGAACACATCCACGAGGCCGTCGCGCGTGGGCGCGGCGCAGTGCTGGCGCTTCCGCACAGCGGGAACTGGGACCTGGCGGGAGTGTGGATCGTACAGCGGATCGGCACACCGACCGTCGTCGCCGAGCGGCTGCAACCGGAATCGTTGTTCCGCCGCTTCGTGCGGTTCCGGGAAGGCCTGGGTTTCGAGATCATCCCGCTCACCGGTGGCACAGTTCCACCGTTCGAACAGCTGACCGCCCGGATCCGGGAGGGACGGTTCGTCGGACTCCTCGGTGAGCGTGACCTGACCGGAGCGGGCGTGCCGGTAACCTTCTTCGGCGAACCGGCCTGCATGCCTGCCGGCCCGGCCAAGCTCGCGATCGATACGGGTGGGCCGCTGCTGCCGGTGCACTGCTGGTTCACTCCGGGCGGTTGTTCCGCCGCCGCGCTGGTGGCCGTCGAGGGCGTAGCCGAGCTGACCGGTGGCTTCGG